>JAGQYS010000013.1 GCA_020435965.1 Flavobacteriaceae bacterium
TGATCGTGAAACAAGACCACAACAATATCGTCCTTTTTAAAATGCTCTTTAAGTTGCAATACACCTTTAATGGCTGCTCCAGCTGAGTTACCCAGAAACATACCTTCTTCTCTTGCTAGTAATTGTGTGTAAATTGCAGCATCTTTATCAGTTACTTTGGTAAATCCATCTATAATACTAAAGTCTACATTTTCAGGTAAAATATCTTCTCCAATACCTTCAGTGACATAAGGATAGATTTCTTTTTCGTCAAAAATTCCAGTTTCATGGTATTTTTTAAACACGCTTCCATAAGTATCAACTCCCCAAACTTTCACATTTGGATTCTGTTCTTTAAGGTATTTCCCAACACCAGAAACGGTTCCTCCTGTTCCTACTCCAACTACAAAATGAGTCACTTTACCATCTGTTTGATTCCAAATTTCTGGCCCAGTACTTTCGTAATGTGCTTTTGTATTACTCGGATTATCGTATTGATTAACGTACCAAGAATTAGGTGTTTCTTGACCTAAACGCTTTGATACCGAATAATAACTTCTTGGATCTGTTGGCTCGACATCTGTAGGACAAACGATTACCTCAGCTCCAACAGCTTTAAGTATATCCATTTTTTCTTTGGACTGCTTATCGCTCATCACAAAAATACATTTATAGCCTTTTACAATAGCAGCGAGCGCTAAACCCATTCCTGTATTTCCAGACGTACCTTCAATGATAGTACCTCCAGGTTTTAAACGTCCATCAGCTTCAGCATCTTCAATCATTTTCAAGGCCATTCTATCTTTTACTGAATTTCCAGGATTAAACGTTTCATACTTAGCCAACACCAAGCATGGTAGCTCTTCAACTAATTTATTCAGCTTTACTAAAGGCGTATTTCCTATAGTTCCTAAAATATTTTCTGCGTATTCCATATTGTAATTTTGCGTTGCAAATTTAAGGTAAAAGTTAAAAGCTAAAAGAGAAAAGCGGTTTTAATTTATTCAAAACGTATGGCTTTTACTGGAGAAATCTTTGAGATGATGTAAGACGGAACCAAAAGCATAAGCATACAGACTACAAATGTGCCAACATTCAAGGCTAAAATATAACCAAGATTAAGATACACTGGAGCTTGAGTTACGTAATATACTTCAGGATTTAAAGGAAATAATCCGAATTGCTGTTGTGCAAACAACAACCCTAAGCCAATTAAATTTCCCCAAAACATGCCTAACAAAACGAGGTAGGAAGCGTTGTATAAAAATATTTTTCTAATGCTCCAATTGTTAGTTCCAAGCGCCTTTAGTAAGCCTATCATTTGTGTTCTTTCTAAAATAAGTACCAATAAAGCTGTAATCATATTGATGCCAGCAACAATGATCATGATAGCAATAATACCATTGGTGTTGTTATCAAAAATACCGATCCATTCAAAAATAGTTGCATATTTTTCTGCAACTGTTGTGGTGTTGAGGGTCGATGGTGTGTTTTTGTAAACCTCTTTTGCAATCGATTCTAAATCGTCGTAATCATCTATAAAAACCTCAAAGTTACCAATTTGGTCAGCTTCCCATCTATTTAACCGTTGTACGTGCTTGAGGTCTCCAATAAAATAGGTTTCGTCCAATTCTTGAAATCCGGAATTGTAAATACCAACTACATCAAATTTTCTGATAAAAGGTGATTGATTAGCATCTTCCTTCATAAAAAACATCTGAAAACTATCACCAACTTTAAAACCTAATCGTTTTGCCAAGTACTGTGAAATCAATACTTCATTATTCATTTCATCTGAATAATTTGGCAATTTTCCATCAATAAGAAATTCTTCAAAATAATCCCAAGAGTAATCTGCTCCAACGCCTTTCATTATAACACCTTCAAAGTCGGTTTCGGTCCTTATCACACCAAATTTAGTAGCAACAGCCTGTACATGTTTTATACCTTCAACACCTTTAAATTTAGGGTAAAATTCTTGGTTAATGGAGATTGGAAATTGCGACTCTTCTGAGTTGTTACTATCAAAATTTGTAATGGTAATATGACCATTGAAAGCCACAGCTTTGTCTCTAATTTTTTGCTGCAAGCCCTTTCCAGTCGCGATTGCAATGAGCATCACAATAATTCCAATGGCAATGGCAGCAATTCCAATTTTTATTATTGGTGCCGAAACACTACTTTTATACGACTTACTACCAATTATGCGTTTAGCTATAAAATATTCGAAATTCAATGTAATCTATGAGCTTTAAGGTTTTCAAAAATACTGTTTTATTATTTGTTTTGGCATTAATTTCTTGTGGAAGTGGGAATAAATCGGAAGACAAAGTACAGAACACTGAAGAGATGCTTCGACAGGCTCAGCATGACAATCTAGACGATAAAGAAATTATCGTTGGTGCCAATAGAACATCTGAATATTTATCGCTTTTAAAGGGGAAACGTGTTGGTGTTGTCGCTAATCAGACCTCTGTTATCTTCAAAAACAGTAGACGGAATACAAATGACCGAAGTTATACTCACTTAGTAGATTCATTGATTGCATTAAAGATTAATGTAAAAAAAGTCTTTTCACCTGAACATGGGTTTAGAGGTGATGTTGATGCTGGCGAACATGTTGAAGATGGCATAGACAAAAAAACGGGATTGCCTTTAGTGTCCCTTTATGGAAACTCAAAAAAAACTGATCCTAAGGATTTGGACGATATCGATATTTTAATTTTTGATATTCAAGATGTTGGTGTCAGGTTTTACACCTACATTTCAACATTACATTATATCATGGAAGCTTGTGCCGAAAACAACATTCCGCTAATTGTTTTAGACAGACCAAATCCTAATGGAAATTATGTGGATGGTCCAACGCTTGAAAAAGAACATCAAAGTTTTTTAGGCATGCATCCAATTCCACTAGTTCATGGGATGACTATTGGTGAATATGCCAAAATGATTAATGGCGAAAAATGGTTGCCTAATGGCAATCAATGTCAAATTACAATTATTCCTTGCGACCATTACACACATGAAACACCTTATAGTCTTAGCATAAGGCCTTCACCAAATCTTCCAAATGATCAATCGATAAAACTATATCCAAGTCTTGGTTTATTTGAAGGCACTAATGTGAATGCTGGACGAGGCACCGAATTTCAGTTTCAACGCTATGGAGCACCATTTCTTAATCCTGAAACCATGACTTTTACGTATACACCACAATCCAATTTTGGTGCGAAATATCCAAAGCATAAAGATAAATTATGCTATGGTGAAGATTTAAGTAATGCTGAAGTTAACGAAGAAATGACTTTAAAATGGATTATTAAAGCTTATGAAAATTCAACAGATAAATCAAAATTCTTTTTAACAGACGGATTTACAAAACATGCTGGAACCACCACATTGCAAAAACAAATAGAATCTGGAATGAGTGAAGCAGACATTAAAGCCACTTGGCAAAAAGATTTAGAACAATTTAAAATAACAAGAGCAAAATATTTAATCTATAACTAAAATGAAACGCATTACCTTATTACTTTTTACCTTAAGCCAAACCTTGGTTTTTTCACAAACCAAAGAGTTCTCCATTAAAGAAACCATTAAATCAGCTCATACTACAGCTGTAAACTTTGCTGAAAAGGAAAACATTCCAGGTATGGCAATTTCTGTATCAAAAAATGGTAACCTCATTTGGTCTGAAGGGTTTGGTTATTCTAATATAGAAGAAAAGATAGAAGTTAATCCGAGTGTGACTCAATTCAGGATTGCAAGTATTTCAAAATCATTAACTGCTGCTGCTTTGGCAAAATTAATGGATGATGGTCAACTTGATTTAGATGAAAGCCTCTACACTTATGTACCTGATTTTCCGAAAAAGAAATATGATTTTACAGTCAGGCAAGTTGGAGGGCACATTGCTGGGATTCGCCACTACAATGGTTCTGAGTTTATCTTAAACAAAAAAATGGACATTGTTGAAGGCCTTGATGTATTTAAGGAGTCGCCTTTAAAATTTGAACCAGGAACAGATTACAGTTACAGCACCTATGGCTGGAATTTACTCAGTGTGGTTGTGCAAAATGCTGCTAAAACAGAATTCAATTCATACATGACCAATAATGTATTTAAACCTCTTGGAATGGCAAGTACAGCATTAGATTTATCAGATCAAAATATGCCAAACAGAACTTTGTTTTACAATAAAACGAATGCTGGAGACATCAGGCTTGGTCCAGAAGTTAGCAACGAATTTAAAGTTGCTGGCGGAGGTTTTGTTTCAACTTCTGAGGACTTAATCAAGTTTGGAAACGAAATCATTTCACCAAAAGTTTTCAGCAAATCCTCAATTGAAGAATTGTTAAAAGAACAACATCTAACCAACGGAAAAGGAACTGGTTATGGTGTTGGTTTTGGAATTGGTAAAACAAAAAAAGGAACCGTTTCTTACAGCCATTCTGGTGGAGGCATTGGAGCCACAACCTTATTATTAATGTATCCTGAAGAAGGTATTGTAATCTCCATAGTCACTAATATGTCAGGATTACCAATTCGTGATTTTGGTGAACAACTTGAAGCTGTATTTATCAACTAATTATTAGAAGCAACAATAGTAGGAGTATCTCCAAAAATACGTACAACAAAAACAATTTTTAACGAATCTTGAACGACTACAAACATGTGTTTGCCTTTTGCAAGGTCTCGTAGGCCAACTTTATAATTTGTAGCATAAACACGATTGTTTATGTCGTGTTTCATTTTATTATGTATATCATAGATATAGCTTATTTTACTGTCACTTTTAAGCACCAAAGTATCTTTAGTAGCATTTAAATCGTGATACAAACCACTAGCCAAAACATTGATGTTTTTTTCAATTTTAGCAAAATCGTGCTGAGCAAATAGCTGAGAATTTGAGAGACAAAAAAACGCTATTAAAAGCGTCAATGTAGTTTTGTGCATGTGCTTTACTATTAAGTTCAATAATTTTAAACTCAACAGTTATTAGTGATCCCTCGAGATAAATCTAAATTAATTCAACTTCTAAAGAATAAAAAAATCTATGAAATGCACAAAAAGGAGTTTATCGTACTGTTTTACTCGATAAAATGTAATTTCAAAGATTGAAATGAATATCAATCTAGCTCTTTGTTAGGTATAATGGTAGGTTTTTGGTACTTCTGAAACGGTTGTTTAAGCAATGACCAAACGTTTCCATTTTCTTTTTCATTAGGAAATACATCAACTCCATAAATAAGCTTTTCTCTATCTAATTCCATGTAAGTGCCAAGCATTCTATCCCAAATTGAAAAGATGTTGCCATAATTAGAGTCAGTATAAGGCAACACATAATGATGGTGTACTTTATGCATATCTGGTGACACTAAAAAATAGCTCAATGCATGATCTACTTTTTTAGGCAATTTTATATTGGCATGACTAAATTGTGTAGCGACTAATGACATCGATTGATACAGCATCACAATACCAATTGGAGCTCCAATAATAAAAACACCAAGTAAAGTAAACGTATAACGAATAACACTTTCTAATGGATGGTGTCTATTTGCTGTGGTTGTATCAACCTTGTGGTCTGTATGATGCACCAAATGAATCATCCACAATGGTTTTACTTTATGTTCAATAAAATGTGGAAGATAAGCACCAATAAAATCCATCAATAAAATTCCAATTACAATGTAAAGCCATATTGGTAGTTCAGGCAACCAATTGAGAATTCCAAAATCATTTGCCATAACATAGTCTGCTGATTTTAGAAGTAAAAAAGCCAATGCAAAATTGATGATAATAGTAGTTAGTGTAAAGAAAATGTTAGGCACTGCGTGTTTCCATTTGTTATACTTAAACTTAAACAATGGAAGACCTCCTTCAAGCAGCCAAAAAAATGTGAGTCCTCCAACTAGAATAATGCTTCTGTGCAAAGAAGGTATGGTTTCAAAGTAGTTTAATAATGATTCCAAATTGTTTACTTATTAATATTTAAAATTAACTCAGCTTTTTTTAAGTCTGCTTCAGAAACATTTGGTTTCCAAGTAGCTGAATTTTCTTCATCATTTAATAGTATAAATGTAGTATAATTTAAGAAACTATATAAACCTTTATTTACCTCAGCTATATCTGTTTCATCAATTTTTCTTAAAAGTCTTCTAACTTTTCTCGGATTATTTAAAATCAAATCTTGCTTAAGGCTCAATAAATCCATTCGTTGTGAATAGGCTTCTTTTTCGGGCAAATTGTTTGTTGTTAAATGTTTTTTTGACTCTTCTAAATACAAATTGGCTAATTCAATAATTTCCTCTCTGGTTTCCTCTTCTACAAATAAAGAAAAATCAATGTATTTATCTCCAAGGTTAAAAGATGTTGTGAAATTATTTTGTTGCGAATAATTAATTAAATCCTGCTTTAAAAACGTAGTTCTTAAGGAATAGTTTTTAATTAAGTCTGAAAGGTTCTGCTCAATATCATAAGTAGCTTTAGTATTTAAAATATTTGCATTAGCATCCATTATTTTAATACTATCGTCGTTAAGTTTTGCAATGTATTTATTTGGTCTTCCTTCAGCCTTTTTTATAAATTTGTCGTATTCTGCTTCAGGGAGCAATACAGGAATAAAGTGTTCCCAAATTATGCCATCTAAGCTTTTGTCTTTTGATAAATCAATAATGACTAGGTTTCCCTTACTGTCATTATACAACAAAGGATAAGGAAAATCTAACGACTCTTCCCAAACCACAAACAGCATTTTATCTTGCACCAAAGCCAAACGTTTAGCAATGCTTATAGAGGTAAAAAACTCTTGCGACAAACAAATGTTTTGCGATAACAGAGTAATAGTTAATAAAATAAAAAGCTTTTTCACTGATAGTTAAATTACAATTGAATTCGTTTTTTCATAGCTTCAACAATGTTATAAGCTGCTGGACAAATAGCCACATTTTTTAAGGTCAGGTTTGAAATTTGCTGAAATTTCTTTCTGTCTGTATGTGGAAATTCTCTACATGCTTTTGGTCTAACATCATAAATAGAACAATAATTATCTGCTCCAAGAAAGGTACATGGCACGCTTTGCAACACAAAATCATTATCTTCATCAAGCCTCAAATACTGTTCCGTAAATTGTTGTGGTTTCATTTTAAAGAATTTTGCAATGCGCTCAATATCTTTATCTGTAAACAAAGGTCCTGTTGTTTTGCAACAATTGGCACACTCCAGGCAATCTGTACGTTTAAATTCTTCGTCATGCAATTCCTGCATCAAATAGTCTAAATGCTTTGGTGGCTTTTTTTTAAGCTTTGCAAAAAAGGTTTTGTTTTCCTTATGCTTATCTTTGGCGAGCTTTGGAAGATTATTTATGGTGTCTTGCATAGTGTAAAAATACTAAAGTTCTCGATACAATTTCGATAAATCGAAATCACTCGAACTGACAAATAAAAGAATTAATACAAGATGTTGAAACAAATTTAGCATGACAAAAAGAGATTCCTGCTTTCGCAGGAAATAAATATGAAAGACCTATTCGGAAAAGCCTTATTAGATTACCAAAACGGAAATTACACTGAAGATATCATCACCTCAACAAGTATTTCTGATGAAGACACCTTACCACTTCCCTATTTGTTTAGAACTTTTACTAAAATGCCAAAATTGGAACAAAAAGCACTGCAACTTACCAAAGGCAAAACGCTTGATGTTGGTTGTGGCTCAGGAAGTCATAGTTTGTATTTACAAGATAAAGGGTTTTATGTTAAAGCCATTGATATTTCTGAAGGTGCTATTGAAGTCGCTAAGCAAAGAGGTGTAAATCATGCTAAAGTTTTAGATGTGTTGAACGAAACGGAAAGCTTTGATACTATTCTCTTATTGATGAATGGCACTGGAATTTTTCAAGACATGTCGCAAGTATCAACATATTTGAAGCATTTAAAATCATTGCTTAATCCTAATGGGCAAATTTTAATTGACTCGTCTGATATAAAATACATGTATGAAGACGAAGATGGAGGCATTTGGTTTAATGCAAACAACGACTACTATGGCGAGCTTGACTATTTTTTAAGCTATAAAGGCGAACAAGAACAACCTATGAAATGGTTATATCTTGATTTCAATACGCTGTTAACAGCTTGCACTTCTGTTGGACTCAACTGTGAACTCGTTATAGAAGGAGAGCATTTTGATTATTTGGCTAAGTTGGGTTAGTTTGCTTTTTATACTCTTAACTCTTGACTTTAACAGAAAAAAAGTCGAACTTCGTTTAACGTCTGATATAAAACATTGAAACGTTAGATATCATAACATTAAACGAACCTCATATTTTTAGTAATTAATAACTAACAAACATCTATTTACCTTTTAATCTCTTATAATTTTAATACTTTAAATCTCATCAATGCATCATGAGATTCCCACTTTCGTGGGAATTAAAAATCAAACTTATAGGTAGTTCCAGCTAAAAACTGTAAACCTTGCACTTGATAATTCATCCAACGTTTGTAATCTTGGTTTGCAATATTGTTTGCCTTAGCATAAACAGACCATTGGTCATTAATTCTGTAACCTAAATGTACATTGGCATCAAAATAACTTTCTAAAGCCATAGTAAAGGTCAAATCGGCTTCTGGATCTAGTGAGCCTTCCAATGAACCTTGGTCAAAGCGTTCGCCTACATAAAACAGATTTGCTCCAGCAAACCAATGCTTATCAATCTGGAAGTCCATAAATAAAGAGGCTTCAAAATCTGGCATGTTCCAAGCTTTTTCTTCGTCTTCTGTGTTATAGGTAAAATATTCGGCTTTAATGCCTAAGTTGAAATTTCGGTTAACATCCACATTAATTTCGCCAAAAAGACTAAAGGTATTTACATCGTCATACACAACACCAAAGGAATTCCCTTGGTTATAACCATTGGCTGGTGAATAATTTCGTTGAGTGTTATTTTTAAATAGCGCTTTATTATTTTCGGCAATGTAATTACCTCTAATATTATAACTCATGTTATTAGACAACTTCCCTTTTAAACCAACATAAGCGTTGTATTGTTGGTCAGTTGGCATGATGAACAGTGTTGGCGACACAAACGGATTTTTTGTAGCAAAATCATAATAGGAGTTCTGAATTAAATCGCCTTCTATACCACCATAAGAAATTAAAATTTCATCAACCAAGCGATAAGATGCTGTTACTTTTGGGAAAATATAAAACTTGTTTTTACTGGCTTCTGTATCTTTCATATAAAAAGCCGAAACTCCAAGATTCACTGTTAAGTCATCTTCTAAAATCTGATAACTTGGTATCACTCCTATCTGAAAATTGCCATATTCAATCTTATCAGTATCAAAATAAGATTGCTCAAACGTGCCTCCTAAATAATCAAATTTAAACGTCGTATTTAAATCACCATCGTTTAACGGAATATCAACATTTGTGCTAAACGTAAAACGATTTTCGCCAGAATCATAATCATCTGCAAAACGACGAAAACGCATTCTACCATCATTAATAATGCGATCATCAAACTTTATTTCGCCACCAAAATCGAACGTAAAATAGGTGTGTTGAGGATCTATGTCTGGAGTTGAATCTTCATCAAAACTTTCTGGCAAACCATACCAATTGAATATTTGATGCCTTGCTCCAGCATCAACGTTCCAAGAAAAATCACGTGACTTCCTGGAGTAATTTACATTGAATTTGGTGTCAGAAAAATCGTCATTCAATAATACACCATCAATACCACCTTGAGACGAATGATGACTCAGATAACCTCCAACACTTTCAGTGCTGTTGATAGCATGATTTAAATACACTTCACCCAAAAAGCTTGTATAAGAACCAACACCAAAAGAAGCATAATTATCATACAATTTTATAGGCTCTGCTTTATCAACTGCAGCAGCTGTAGCTTTAGCTGGCGTAAAGGTTGAAGCCACAGGAATTGAAAAAATATTGTACTTCACTTCTTTTCTGGTTTCAGTGACTTCATCATCTAATGATGGAATTTCTTTTACCTTAAATGCATCCGAAATTGTAGGTGTATAAGGCTTAACAACATTTACAACCTCTGTATTTATAGTGTCTTTGGTTCTGTTGTTCTCTTGAGCAAATGCAAATGAGGCAAACAATACTGTAATTACAATTGCTAAATGATTTCTTTTAATGATCATATGTTATGATTTGTTTTTTTGTCTATATGCTTCACTTCGTCTCCGCTCAGTGCAGGCTGGCTCAGCATGACAAATCGTTTTTTGATTTTAGTTTCCGTCTTGATTTTGTACTGATGAATTTGTTTTTGATTCTTCAGATTTTATGCGCTTTAGCTCAGCTTTAGCTTCATCTACAACATCTTTAAACTCAGCAAAATTCTGAATGACACTTTCTAAAATATAAGTAGCTTGGTAAGCATCATCTAAAGCATAAAAATTCTTTGCCATAATGACTAAGCCTTTGGCAGCGTAATGTTTATAACCTGAATAATCTTTAGCCAGCTTTTGAACTATTGTATTTGATGCTTTATGGTTACCTTCCTTATTTTTAAAATACGCATTGAAATAAAGGGCTTCGGCAGCCAATTCGCCAGAAGCAATTTTTTCTACTTGGGCATAAGCTGATTTTGCCTTGTTTTCGTCTCCAGTTTTCATTGCAGAACGTGCAATAATTACATGAGCATCACTCTTAACGTTTTTATCTACTTTAGAGTTAGCTAATACTTTTTCGGCATAAGCGACAGCATTTGCATAATCTTGAGCTTGGTAATGTGCTTTCATTAAGTTGGATTGAGCAAACACTACATTCTGAGGAAACTGTGCTTCGTTTTCAAGTCGCTGTAACAAAGGCATCGCTTTAGACCACTTGGTATCATTCAAATAAATTTCTGCCAAACGAGTTAATGCTTGCTCTGTATACTCACCACTTGGTTTATTGATTACATATTCGTAATGTGGAATCGCATTGCTTTGTAAATCATCTTTATAATACAACTGTGCTAAATAATAATGTGCATTTAAAGCATGAAGTCCATTTCTAAATTCATTTAAATAAGAATTGAACAACTTAATTGCTCTGCTAGAATTACCAGCCAAGTATTGTTTCTCGGCTGCCTCGTAAGTGGTGTTATCTAAATCTGAATCTGACACCTCAACATAATCTAAGGTTCTAACCCAATCTGCATATTCATCAACACGACCTAAATCAATATAAATTAATCGTGCAGTTGATACTGCCTGAACGGCTTCAGGTGTGCCTTGAAAATTATTAGCTACATTTTTAAACTTATTTAATGCTTCTTCATTTTTGCCTGCGTTGTAATGCACTAACCCTTGACGTAAGATAGATTTAGATACAAAAGGGCTTGCACGATACTCAGAATTTAACTGATCGTACATTCGCATGGCTTTATCAACCTCATTCAGTTTAACGTAAGAGTTACCTAATTCATAAAGCGCATCATCACGTAAGGTTGATTTTTTATAATTGTTGATAAACGTATTTAACTGTTCAATTTTTTGAGAACCTTCATTAATATAACCATGACTAATTGCTTTTTGAAAGAAAGCATAATCCGTTTCAATTTCATTCATTTTAATAGCTCTTTCGTAAGCATTAATAGCTTTTCCGTAATCGCTAGACACAAAATAGCCATCTCCTAATCGCAGGAATGCATCATTAAGTCTTACTTTGTCATCAGATGTTTTTGAGATGTAATTTTGAAAATGTTCAGTGGCTTTACTGTAGTTTTTTTGCTTGAAATACGTATAACCTAAGTTGTAATCAATGTTAGAAATTTCCTTTGTTGAAGCTGCTTTTCCAAATCCTTGAAACTGCTTAAAGCCAACAAGAGCATCGTCATAATTGGTAATGTTATAATCGGTTTCGGCTTTCCAGAAAGTTGCTCTTGCAGTATAATTTTCGTCTCTTGGTTCTTTCAATGACTTATCAAAATACGATTCGGCCTCCAAATATTTAGATTCATTGTATAGCTCGATGCCTCTATAAAACGCTACTTTTTGATAAGCAACTTTATTATCAAAACTGTTTTTCCCTTCTAATAAGTTAAGAGCTTCCTTATAATTTTTGGAAGTAATGTAAGAATCAATTAGCAACGATTCTATTTCTTCTTTATAGCTAGTGTCAGGATATTTGTTAAGATAAGCTGCCAACACTTGCGGAACAGATTGGTAAGGGTTGCCAATGTCGTAACTAATTTTAGCGTAATTTAACCAAGCATCTTCCTGAATTTTTAAATCGAAATCCATTTGTGATGCATTTCTGAAGGCATTCAACGCTTCTTGCTTTTTATCAACATTAATATAGCTTTCACCTAAGTGATAGTATGCGTTTTGTGCAACTGAATTCTTTCCATCAATAATTTTATTGAATTCTGAAATGGCATTTTCAAAATCATTTTGCTTGTAATAAGAATAACCAAGTAAATAATAATCTGTGTTGTTCCAACGGTTGCGTTTGCCTTTATAAGCCTTTAAATACGGAATGGCTTCAGCATACTTTTCTAAATTGAAATAGCTTTCGCCAATAATTTTTGAGAGTTCGGAAACCTCATTGTCATCACTAGTAGGCAATTGTTCTAAGGCAAGCTCAATGGCTTTTTCAAAATTACCTAGTTTAAAATTTAAGTCGGCTTGATAATAAGATAGGTCTTGTTTGTATTTTTCGTTGTCACCTACTTGATCAAAATACTCAGAAGCTTTATCGTAATCATCACCTTCATAAGCCATAAAACCTATATAATACTTAGCTTGAGAGCCATACTTTGGCGAATTTTCAACACGTGATAAATACTTTTTTGCTCCAGCATTATTTTTGGTATTGTACAATGAATAGCCATAATTAAAATAAAACTTTTCACGCTCACTTCTAGACAGTGCTTCTTCATCGACCTTTTCATACCATTTTCTGGCATAGGCAAAACGATTGTTTTCAAAATAATAATCTGCCACATCAATGTAAGCTGTATTTCGCTTAGTGCTGGTTGGATACTCTTCAACAAAACTTAAAATCAAATCATCTGCGTTTTGCTGATTTAATCTTACTGCACAATTGGCTATGTAATAAGCACAATCTGATTTTACAACTTCGTCTTTTGTAGCATCCTGAATCTGATCAAATAAAGATTGTGCTGCCAGATATTGCTGACTGTTGTAAAGTGAAAGAGCTTTTTGAAAATCGACCAATTGGCTAGTGTAAGTAGCTGATTGTTGGGCAGAAATACTGAAATTGCATACGATGGCCAAAGCCAGTGCTATTAATCCTTTTTTAGTCATTAACTCGTTTTTTGATGAATACCAAAGATATATTATCTCGCATCTATAACGTTAGAATTTCACGATAATTATAAACGAAGTTATTAAATGTTAAATTTTTTATTTACAATAAAGCTAGATAAACTAAGTTTTGTCTTTTGACTGAATAAATAATACATTTACCACACTAAAAAATAACCAGAACAAATGCCTGAAACTGTTTTACAATTAAAAGATGCATCCATTTATCAAGGTGATAGCTTAGTCCTTTCAAATGTTAATTTTGAAATGGAAAAAGGCGACTTTGTTTATTTGATTGGTAAAACAGGAACTGGAAAAAGTAGTTTTATGAAAACCCTTTATGGCGACTTAGAACTCACTGAAGGCGAAGGCAGTATTGTTGATTTTAATTTAAGAACTTTAAAAGAAAACGACATTCCTTTTTTAAGACGAAAATTGGGTGTGGTTTTTCAGGATTTCAAGCTTTTAAATGACAGGACAGTTAATGGCAATTTAGAGTTTGTTCTCAGAGCTACTGGCTGGAAAGACAAAGAAATCATAGCATCTAAAATTGAAGATGTTTTAACTCGCGTTGGGATGAAAACCAAAGGTTTTAAGTTCCCTTATGAGTTGTCTGGAGGAGAGCAACAACGTGTTGCTATTGCAAGAGCTTTACTGAATGACCCTGAGCTTATTCTGGCAGATGAACCTACTGGAAATTTAGATCCTCAAACTAGTATTGAGGTTATGGAAGTTTTACAAGCTTTAAACAAAAAAGGACACACCATTTTAATGGCAACACACGATTATGCATTGTTGCTTAAATATCCAAGTAAAACATTAAAATGTGATGACAATAAAGTTTACGAAGTTGTACAACGCAAAAATTAAAACCTTCCAAAAAAACGCTCAAATAGACTGAGTTTCTTTTCGAATTTTACGATATACACACCAAAATTATTTGGTGTTTTTTTTGCAATCATGTTATGTAAAGGTAGTTCCAAATCTGAAACATTCATTGGAAAATCTAATTTACTGTTGCTTGTTATTTTACCAGATTTAATGATTTTTTCAGGATTTTCTACATCGTAAATTTTGTATGTACTTGCGTTATTTAAATCTAAGTTGGAAAAATCAACTGAAACATTTTTCCCCTCTTTACTGAATAAGCTTACTCTATAAACATCTTCTGTTTTGTTAGTTTTTGTCACATCCAAAACCGATTTTATATCAAAATCCTTCACTTGTTTCCAATTACTATTTTGATCCAATTCAAAGTTGGTTTGCCATTGTTTTAGCGTAAAATCTCTATGCTTGCTTATGCGTTGCGCATTTGATTTTCTGGTGTAATAGGTATTCTCATCAAATTTCCATCCAGTTTTAATATGCTTTAAAACAGAACTATTGTAATGTACATAACCACAATAAGTAATGTTGTTTTTAAAAGTCAGTGATTTTACATGCAATAATCGTAACGCATTGTTTTTACCAATGATGATGTTGTTGGTTACAGTAACATCTTCTACTGGTGCACTAGCTGAATAGCCCAAAGTTAAAGAAGCACCATCGCCAAAATTTGTATTGCTCGTAAAATCTGAATTGTGATATAAAATATTGGAGTCTAAAATTATGTTTTTGGCAACATTTATTCCGTCTTTGTCATTTGAGGCAATAATAACATTATCTACAAAATTTCCTCCAGGATTTCCGTTGTTGAAAATGACATTTTTGGTCAGTGTAATATTTTTTACAAATTCAAATTTTGTTCCAGAAGTAGCAGACCATACTTCAATGCCTTTGTAATAATTATTGAAAATGGTATTATTGGTTATATATCTGATTTTATCACTTTGGTTTTGAACATAAATGCCTACTCCACTTCCTCTAACCTTAGACATATAACCGTTGTTATAAATCAAGCAACCATCAATAGTGCTGCCTCCTGTTCGCTTCCAGGAACCAAAACCAGAACCTGGATTGTTGTGAATTTTAAGGTTGATGAATTTGCAATCTTCACCATCAACATGACTAATGCCATTAACAACTTGAAAGTTTGTATCCTTCATACTTCTAGAAAAATCACCAAGGAACGTAATTTCCAAATCCTGAAAAACCACATTCCCTCCTTTAACTTCTAAAACTGAACCAAGTTTTGAATTTACATTGCCATTAAGAACAACCTTACCATTTTTATAAGGTCTAACTGTTACAAAGGTATTTTTATCAACTGTTGTAATTATACTTATATAACGACCATTGTAAGTGCCTTCATGAAGGTAAATGATATCGTTATCATTAACTGTTTCTATGCTTTGGCTTAAAGCCGTTTGTAAGTCCCAAGGATTAGTAATACTTCCATTTCCATTAGATGTTCCTGGATTTGATTTATGGTTTTCAGGAAACACATGAAATACTTGTTGTGCACTTGTAGATACAACTGAAAAAAGGAATGATATGATGAAAAAATTTAACTTCATAAATATCAATTTACAAATACTGTTCCAAGAAAATGAAAAAAAATAAAATATTGATTAGTTTTGGATGAAATGCTTTCAATATTAATTCCAACATACAATTATAACGCTTTGCCATTAGCTGAAATTTTAGAGCAGCAGGCTTTAAAAGCAGGAATTGTATTTGAGTTGATTTGCATGGATGATGGCTCGTTTTCCGAGCATAACAAACAAAACCAACAAATAAATACGCTTACCAACTCTAAGTTTATTGAAAATAAAAAAAATGTTGGAAGCAAAGCAAACAGGCATCGACTCGCCGAGCAAGCGCAATACGAGTGGTTAATTTTTATTGATGCAGACTCTCAACCAAAATCTCTAGGTTATCTTTCAAATTATATTAAAGAAATCAATAATGACAATGACGCCATTTTTGGAGGATTTGCTTATGATGCTACATTTTTTGATACCAACAAAACCCTTAGATATACGTTTGGCAAACATAGAGAAGAAGTTGATGCCAACATTAGAAATAAAAATCCATATAAGGTTATTATTTCTGCCAATTTTTTAATTAAGCGCTCCGTGTTTTTAGGAATTAGCAATCATGAAAATATGAATATCTATGGACTTGATTATTTATTCAGCACACAATTAAAAGAACACGATATAAAGATAAAACATATAAATAATGAAGTGTTTCATCTAGGTTTAGACAGTAATGATAAATTTTTAAAAAAAACAAGAGATGCTATTAAAGCTTTACATTATGTAAGTAGTTCTGGTCAAATACGAACCCATGACATTAGTATACTTCGCGCTTATAACATTCTGAAATTATTTGGATTAAAGCAAGCTTTCGCTTGGTTGTCTAAAAAATTTAAAGTCAGAATTGAAGGCAACTTAAAAGGTGATAATCCTAACTTATTTTTATTTGATATTTACAGGCTTGGTTATTTGTGCTCAATCAACTCACAGAATCAATAAAGTCGTTATAATCCCTTATGTAATCACTTTCATCAAACTCTTCTGAAGCCAAGACCAAACAAACTGCTCCTGATGAAAAATTATCCAATTCTCGCCATACTCCTGTTGGGATGAGCAAGCCTTTATTGGGTTTATTGAGCATTACTTTTTGTTTGGCTTTACCATCGTCAAGTAATACTTCAAAACTTCCACTCAAAGCAATTAAAAGTTCATAGACTTCTTTATGTGCATGACCTCCTCTATAGGCATTACTTGGCACATCATAGAGATAATAAACACGTTTTATTTGAAAAGGATAGGTGTCTTTTTCAATCACTGCAAGATTACCACGTCCTTGTTCATCTACAATTTTAGGGATATCAATAATTTTTATTTCTGATTTACTCATTCTGTCTTATCTTATTTCAAAGCCTTCTCTTACTAATTTCTTATAGTCCTTAATGCCTTTGAACGCAACACCAAATTTCGGAATTATTTCTGAAAACCTTAGCTTTCCCTCTTTAAAGGTTAAATAAATGTGTTTGGCAATTCTAAAATAGGCTCTTAATCCATAGTATTTATAATACAAAGCACTACGACCATAAATAAGTCTATCGCTTGCCACATCTTGACCTGAACTAAACTTTGAATGTTTTAAAATAACTTGAGGTTCAAAATAAATGGTCAATCCTGCTTTTAATGCGTCTCTTAAAAACACATATTCATCTGCAACTTCAAATTGTGCACCCAATCCAAAATTCGTATTAAAATTAACTTTGTCTTTTACGCTTTTTAACTTAAAAGCAATAACTACAGAATTAACAGTATAAACCGTTGTTTCATTATGTTTTGTAATATTTTGATAATCTCTGAACAGATGCCCTTCATCATCCATCATTTGAAAAGTAATAATGTCAGCATCTTTATTTTTTTGGAACGCTGATAGTATAATATCTTCAAATCCTTCAGCATAAACCACATCATCATCAGCCAATAAACAAATTTCTCCTGAAGCCTTTTCAATAGCTAGATTTCTACTATTTGAAAGTCCTTTTTCAAAAGAATTAAAAACCTTGACATGATTATAATCTGACACCAAAAGATTAGCCTTTTCTGTTTGATTAATGACTACAATATTAATATCAGAAATTTTGTTATAAGGAAACATCTCACTTAAAAACGACAACGAATTTTGCTGTATTGTAGAGAGCAAAATCTCTAAATGTTGACTTTTTTTAGCGGCATTGGTCATTAACAATTATATTTGATTGTAAAAGTATAAAATATAAATGAAGATTTTATTGGTTGGTGAATACAGCAGGCTTCATAATTCTTTAAAAGAAGGGTTGTTGCAACATGGTCACGAAGTAATATTGCTAGGAACAGGAGACGGTTTTAAAAACTTTCCTACAGATATTACCATAACAGACACCTTATTTTCCAAACCTTATTTTAAAACCATTGCTAAGGCATTTCACAAAGTGTTCAATATTCAATTAATAGAACTAGAATATTACAATAAGCTAAAAAAAATCATTCCAACTTTAAAAGATTTTGATGTCGTTCAGTTAATTAATGAACAAAGCTTCAAAACTTCACCAAACCTTGAAATACAATTGGTTACACAACTCCTTAAACAAAACAGGAGTGTTTTTTTATTATCCTGCGGAACCGATTACACAAGTGTTAAATATGCTTTAGACAAAAAATTTCACTACTCTATTTTAACACCCTACTTTGAAGATATTTCACTTAAAAAACATTATCGTTTTATATTAAAATATGTTTCAAAGCCTTATAAAAAATTGCATGATTTTTTGTTTAGCAATGTGAAAGGAGTGATTGCATCAGACTTTGATTATCATATTCCTCTTAAAGGAAATTCAAAATATTTAGGATTAATTCCTAACCCAATTAATACTGATAAAATTAAATACAAGCCTCTTAAAATTTCTAATAAAGTCATTATTTTTCATGGCATTAATAGAATGAATTATATTAAAAAAGGCAATCGTTTTTTTGAAGAAGCTTTAGATATTATTAAAAACAAATACAGTGATAAGGTTGATATTGTAGTTGCCGAAAATTTGCCTTACCAAGAATACATTAAAGCTTTTGATAGTTGCCATATATTATTAGATCAAGTGTATGCCTATGATCAAGGTTATAACGCTTTAGAAGCTATGGCAAAAGGCAAAGTGGTGTTTACAGGTGCAGAAAAAGAATGGTTGGATTATTATAACCTGAGAGAAAACACAGTAGCCATCAATGCGTTACCTGACACTAATGACATTGTATCAAAATTGGAATGGCTTATTGAAAATCCGAGCATGATTTTAGAAATATCTAAAAATGCAAGAGCTTTTATTGACAGTGAACACAATTATATTCGCATTTCTGAACAATATCTAAAAATCTGGTCTAACTAAATGAATCATTTTTTAATTACCAGATTTAATATAAAGAGTGAGAATTGGAAATTCACTAAAAGTGGTGCTTTAACTCATACTGATTTATGGTTAGAGCAACGCTTCAATCTTTTTGAAACTTACTGTTTGCCTTCTGTAAAAAACCAAAGCAACCAAGAGTTTAAATGGTTTGTTATTTTTGATTTAAGCACACCAAATGCATTTAAAAATAGAATTGAAACTTTAGCATCTAGCTACAGTAATCTCATTGTTTTGTACACTGAAAGTTTTCAAACTTTAAAAGCAACATTATATGAAGCCATAATAACCAATCTTACTCCTAAACACAATTTTATTATCACCACAAGATTAGACAATGATGATGCTATTCACACTGATTTTATTAATTGTATTCAACTAGCTTTTAAACCTCAACACAACACTATTGTAGATGTAATAAAAGGGTATCAATACATTGTAAATAGTAATGATGTGAGATATTATACATCAAACTACAATCCGTTTATAAGTTTAATTGAAGATACCTCTATGTTTGAAACTGTGATGGCAAAAAACCATGAACACTGGAAAACCTTACCCAACAGAATTGTTTATAACAAAAAAGCACTTTGGCTACAGGTAGTGCATGAAGACAATATATTGAACAGTAAAATCAATTCTTTGAAAAAAACTTATCAGATTGATTTTAGCGCTTTCGGATTACAAAACTTATCTCTTAAAGTCAATAAATTAAAAACATTATTTTTTAATATTAGAATGGCTCCATTAAGAGCTTTTGAAAAGATAAAAAATGTGATTAGGAGGTTTATCAAATATGAGTTAAAGAGATGAAATAGTTAATAAGCTTTAAGTGATAAATTAAGATTTTCAAGTTCACCTTTCCAATCTCTTGAAATATTTAGCTTTAGTAATTTTGCAGGCACTCCTCCAATTAAGCAATTCTCACTTAAATCTGTATAATCTTTTAAACATAAACTATTGGAAGCTATTGTACAATTATCAGGTGTTTTAGTCCCTTTAAGAACAGTCACTCTATTACTAATAAAGTTATAATTACCAAGAATAATATTAGCTGTCATTGGAAGGTTCTGATTAGTCTTTAAATCAACCATCTTATGAAAATTGGTGTCTATTACTTGAGACTCAAAACCTATTCTAGTATAGTCTCCAAAAATAATTTTATCATAACAAATTATTTTTCCTAATGAACCAATAGAAGCCATATCTCCAAATTCACAATATCCATTTTTTGCTATTAATATAAAACAATCCTTTCCAAACTGAGCATAACCTTTAAAATGTAAATGACCCACTAAATTTATTTCAGCAATACCAATATGTCTAGTAGGTTTTTCATACTGCTGTCCAAAACCAATCATTGCAGTTTTGATTGGAGCATCTATAGTAATTTTCCCATCTATACTAGTAAATTTGACACTACCATAAAAAAATACTGGAAGTTTTTTTGCAATTGGAAAAGGAAATTTTTTAAAATTAAAATAAATAGTTTTTAACCAATTTATTGAGAAGAAGAATTTTATTTTTCTCTTTATACCTTTTTTATTTTTAAAAATCTTAATCATTTTTTTTACCTATAAAAGAATTAATAACACTTCTTAAATCAACTTTTTTATTAATAAAATAAAGAGTAAACCAACTAGATAATATTATCATTACTGTAAGTAATATATATTTAATTTCCGCATTGCCAATAAAAGTTAAAACGAGACTTATCAAACAGAAACAAATACAAGCTAAGAAAACGTAAATAAATTCTTTGTTTAATGAAAAAAGGTATCTAAATTTCATTATCAAATAAATTACTGAAAAATGTATAATATAGTATGCCAAAAAGCTTATTCCTAAACCTCGTAATCCATCATAATCATATCCAATAATGCTCATTAACAAAAGTAAAGCATTGAACCCAATTGCAGTTTTTATATATACTTTAGAGTCGCCTTTGGCTATAAAGTAATAACCCATTGACCAAGATGCAGCCTTAAATACAATGCCAATAAGCCCAAAAGAAACCAAGCTTACTACAACTAAAAATTCTGCACTAAAGAATAGCCTAATTAGTGTTGGAGCAAAACTTAAAAATATAATGATTATTGGAGTAACTAATAAAACACCTATTAAAGCTTGTTTAATAATGATATCGCTTGCTTTTTCAAAGTTATCTGAAACAGCGGATAATCTTGGAAAATAATCTTTTCCCATAGCATTAAAAACCATACCAACGTAAGTGTTAATTATAAGGAAACCTACATTATAAAACCCAACCTCTGAAATACCACCAACATTTTTTACATAAATTTGGAGCATGTAAACTGTAAGAATAGAAAACAAACTTGTAACACTTAGTGTTAAACCAAGTTTTATCATGCCCTTTCCTTCAAAAATAGTTTCTTTTAATGTTAGCTTTTTTTGAGTGCTAACTTTATAATTATTAAAGTAATGGCTTATATAATAGCCGAAAATTGCAGACAATAGAATAAAGGGAACTATACCATCAACACCAAAATAATAAAATAGAGCTATTGAAATTACTAAACTAAATCCACTAGCATAAACATTGGCTTTTGCCAAATTGACTAATCTTCTTTGACCTTGTAATATCGCAAGATTTGATAATGTAATTTGTCTAAAAAACAAAGCAATTGCTATCCAAACAAACGAAAAAGCATAGTCTTTGCTGTCAAATACCAAAACACTTAAATATTTTGAAAAAATAATAATGGATAATGCACCTATTAACCCACTTACCCAAACCAATTTTTTTAAAACATAAATTATTGAATCGACTCTTTCAGTGCTTAAATTTTGTTTAGCATAAGCTATCTCTTTTACAGAACTTAAATCAAGCCCTAGCTTAGAGATTACACTTGCTAAGTTTAATGTTGAGTTGAACAATCCTAAAATTCCCATTCCTGATGGTCCAATAAGTACAGCCGCAAATTTTGATTTAATTATGGAGAATAAAATATTAAGTAGTTGCACACCACTAAATAAGGATGTAGCTTTTAATATTTGTCTATATGTGTTTTGGTCTTTCACATTAAAATCTATATTATGATAGAGTTAATCTAACAATTGCTTATCATCATCCTCTGGTAAGATACCAAATAACGAGCTACTAAACATGATGAGTATTACAATGTAGTACAGCACATAACTTACAAAATGAGCTATATTAGCTCCTTTTACTCCATATAAGTCAACAAAATAAACACTAGTTGCATAAAGCATAACTACCAGAAACAACTCCGTTATAATAAAATGAACAAACATTTTCTTGGCAATAAATTGGTAAGCAATTACAATGGCTAAAACTTTAACTAAGTCGCCAAGTAACTGCCAGCCAAATAACTCCTCCACTCTTTCAAATTCATCTGTTAAGAAAATGGCAATAATAAAAGGTCTCAATAAGTAAATAACTAAAAGTCCCATGGCAAAAACAGGAATCATGGTTTTATAAAAATCAAATACTTCTTTTCTAAATTCTTTTATATTATCAATTTCCTGAAAACGAGGCAAAAAGTATAAAGTCATTATGGAGTTTACAAACATTAAATAATACACAGAAATCCTATTCATAGCTTCCCAAAAACCAGCAGCTTCCATACCCTCAGTTGATATGATATAATTTCTAATACTAATCATTACTAATGGTAATGTTAATCCTGACACTAATGCCATTATAGCAAATGGACTTAATTTTTTTAAAATTTCAAAATCAATATTTTTTACTTTTATATGTGATAAGAAGTTTCTTCTGTTTACGATACCAACAAGAGTAATCAAAAAAATAAGTGATGGTGAAATCACTACTGAAACCAATGCACCATCAATGTTATCCTGCCAAATTAAAACTAAGGTCACACACAAGCCCATGATTTGCCCAATGATATTTATTATCATTAAAAACTTATACTTAGCAAAACCGTTCATTATGGAAAAGCTAAACATGTTTAAGGCATAAAAAGGAAGTGCTATAGCGAGTACTTCTATAACATACTCATAGTGATAACGTTTAGAAAATATGAGGTCGTTTATTGTTTCGGCATTATAATAACACAATAAGCAAACAAGAAACATGGCACAAAACCCAATATAAAATGTAGTAGAAAGTACTTGGCTTAGCTTTTTTACATCATCTTTAAAATCGCTAATTAATTTAACAACTCCATTATATAAACCAACTGTTGCAAAAGATTGTACAGCTGTTAAAAAGTTGCGCAAGTTACCAATCAACGCCATACCTTCAGCACCAATAAAAATGGCTATGAATTTAGTCGTTAAAAAACCAGCTACAATTTTGGTAACCACAGTTGCCGAATGCAGCCAAACCACTCTAATGAGCACCTTACTGTTTATGTAATCTATGAGTTTTTTCAATTAGTAGGCGTTTATAAGTTCAACAATTTTTTCAATTTCTGTTTGAGGCATAACTGGACTAATTGGAATACTAATAACTGTGTTATGAATGGCTTCTGTTATTGGCAAATTTAAACTTTTATATGGCAATAAGGCTTTTTGTTTATGTGGCGGAATGGGATAATGGATTAAAGTTTCAACTTGGTTCGATTTTAAATAAGCCTGAAAATCATCTCTATTTGTTACTCTAATTACAAATTGATGGAATACATGACTTAAATTACAAGCAACTTTAGGCAATTTTATTTTACTGTTTTTAATAGATTCAGAGTAGTACTTCGCAATAGATATTCGCTTAGCATTGTCTAAATCTAACATTGGTAACTTAATGTTTAAAAATGTTGCTTGCAATTCATCTAATCTGGAATTATAGCCAATAACATCATTTACATATTTTGATGAGGTTCCGTAATTTCTGAGTTTGCCAATTATTTCTGCCAATTCATCATCATTGGTTGTTACAGCTCCACCATCACCTAAAGCACCTAAATTCTTACTTGGATAAAAGCTAAATCCAGCTGCATCACTTAAATTTCCTGCTTTTAAAACACTTTGATTTGTAGCTGATTCCTTTTTAACTGCCTTGGAATTTGGAATTTGAATATTGAAATTTGCAACTGCTCCATGAGCTTGAGCAGCATCTTCAACAACCAATAAATTATTTGCTTTTGCAATGCTGTTTATAGCTTGCATATCTGCCAACTGTCCATATAGATGCACTGCAAGTATAGCTTTGGTTTTTTTTGTTATCGCCTTTTTTATTTCTATTGGTGAAATATTGAATGTAGATTCATCTGGTTCAACTAAAACAGGTTTTAAGCCAGCATGAATAACAGATAAAATAGAAGCTATATAAGTGTTTGCTGGTACAATAACCTCATCACCTCCTTTTAGTTTTCCTAAAACTTTATAAGCATTGAAGATAAGCACTAAAGCATCTAAACCATTACCTGTTCCGATACAATATTTGGTACTACAATAATTTGCAAAAGCAGTTTCAAAAGTTCCAACCTCATCACCTAGAATATAGCAACCTGAATTTAGGAACCGTTTATAAGCTTCTTTAAATTCGGCATCATATCTTGAGTTAATCAATTTTAAATCCTGAAACTTAATCATATAAATGTAGTATTAAGTTTATGATGATTTTTTATTTCAATTTTATAAAAATCATGCTTTATGCTTCGTGCTCCAAATGATTCTTTCCATGATAGAAGCCCTTCATTAATGCGCTGTCCTTGATGTTCATTAGAAATACCAAAATCAAAATACTTTTTATTTTTAAAAACAGTGTTGATTAAATAATCGAACAATATATCTAAACTTCCAAATTCTTGCTTTTGCTCATTTGCAGATATATACTGAGCATGAGCTACATTTTTGGATTCAAATATAGTACAACCAGCAACAATTTCGTTATTCTTGTAAACATTGAATTGCCTGATGTTTTTAGGGAAGAATTTATGCAACACTTCAATTTCATCAACAGAATGAACTGGTTTGGCACTATGCTGCTGTTTTAAATTAGGGATTAAAACATGATCCCAAAACCCTTTAAAGTCGGTAGATTCTTTTACTTCTAAATTATTGTTTAAAGCGCGTTTCAACCCTCTTTTCCTGTTTGAAGAATTAACCTTTAACCTATTTGAATTTTCAATTACAGATGTTATATCTCTTCTAATTAAGCTTGCATTCAGCTTAAATAGTAAATAATCCAGTTCGTCACTTGGCAAATGGTGATAAACATTAGGCAGCATTTTAATAGTAAGATCAGAAAAACCTTCTGATTCCATTTGTTGTAAAAGCAAAGTAAAAGCCTTTATAACTTCTTCAAATTTAGTTTCAGCCTGTAAAAGCAATCCACCATAAGTTAGACCTTGATGTGATATTAAACTTTTATTTAAAACATTGGCAGGAAACAAAGCGAAAGGCTTAACAGCTTTAAAAACGATATATGAGTTGTCATCAAATCTATCTTGATGATAGTCCATAAAATCACGGTCGAACAAAAATGTAGCGTTCTTTGAAGTGGCTACAAATTTGTTCCAAAGTTGTTTATGATTGCTGTTATATTTTTCTATTGAAAAAATATGCGCTGGTCTTTGAAATTGATTGCGTGAAAATACTAATTTTTCTTAATAAAAAGGTAATAGAAGTTAACACCAAAAATTGCTGCATTTGAAATGATTATTGGCCAAGAAGTTGATAACATGAAACCATAAGCCACAAAAAATGCGCAAGCAAAAGAATTGATTATTCTTAGCTTGCGCACATCTTTCATCATAAAGGAAATTAACAACAAAACCATGGCTATATAGCCAACCCATTCTGTAATGCTAACTCCTAATAATTCCATTATATCGTTTTGTTTCGTTTTCTATCTACTTCTTTTAAAAGTATTTTACGCAAGCGTAAAAAGTTTGGAGTGACTTCAACATATTCATCTTTTTGAATATATTCAAGTGCTTCTTCTAATGAAAACTTAATTGCAGGAACAATTTTAGCCTTATCATCTGCTCCAGAAGAACGAACATTGCTTAACTTTTTGGTTTTAGTAATATTAACCACCATATCGTCTCCACGAGAGTTCTCACCAATAACCTGGCCTTCGTAAATGTCTTCTCCTGGATCTACAAAAAACTTTCCTCTATCTTGTAATTTATCAATAGAATATGGAATGGCTTGTCCTTTTTCCATAGACACCAAACTTCCGTTTTGACGCTCTGGAATACCACCTTTTATTGGTTGATATTCTTTAAAGCGATGAGCCATAATAGCTTCACCAGCAGTAGCAGTAAGTAATTGGTTACGTAAACCAATAATACCACGTGATGGCACCATGAATTTACAAATCATTCTATCGCCTTTACCCTCCATGCTCAACATTTCACCTTTACGTAAGGTAACCATTTCTATAGCTTTACCTGAAACAGATTCTGGTAAATCAATGGTCATTTCTTCAACTGGCTCACATTTTACACCATCAATTTCTTTGATGATTACTTGTGGTTGTCCAATTTGCATCTCGTAACCTTCACGACGCATGGTTTCAATTAAAACTGATAAATGCAATACACCACGACCAAAAACCAAGAATTTATCTGCACTATCAGTTTCATTCACCCTAAGTGCCAAGTTTTTTTCCAACTCTCTGTTTAAACGGTCTTTAATATGACGAGAGGTAACAAACTTTCCGTCTTTACCAAAGAAAGGAGAATCATTAATGGTAAACAACATGCTCATTGTAGGCTCATCAATAGCAATGGTTTTCAATCCTTCAGGATTTTCAAAATCGGCAATGGTATCACCAATATCAAATCCTTCAAGACCAACTAAGGCACAAATATCACCAGCTTGAACTGCATCTACTTTTATACGACCTAAGCCTTCAAATGTGTGCAATTCTTTAATTTTAGATTTTACAATACGTCCATCGCGTTTTACTAAAGAAATATTTTGCCCTGCTTTAAGCACACCTCTTGTTAAACGACCAATCGCTATACGGCCTGTAAATGAAGAATAATCTAGTGATGTAATTAACATTTGTGTTGTGCCTTCTTCAATTTTTGGCGAAGGAATATGATTGATTACCATATCTAATAATGGCTGAATAGAGTCTGTTTGGTTTTTCCAATCTTCACTCATCCAATTGTGTTTTGCCGAACCGTAAACCGTTGGAAAATCCAATTGCCATTCTTCAGCACCAAGTTCAAACATTAAATCAAATACTGATTCATGAACTTCATCAGGTGTACAGTTTTCTTTATCCACTTTATTGATGACCACGCAAGGTTTCAATCCTAAATCTATGGCTTTTTGAAGTACAAAACGAGTTTGTGGCATTGGACCTTCAAAAGCATCTACTAACAATAAAACACCATCAGCCATGTTTAAAACACGCTCTACTTCTCCACCAAAATCCGCGTGACCAGGAGTATCAATGATATTGATTTTAGTGTCCTTATATACAACAGAAACGTTTTTTGAGGTAATGGTAATACCACGTTCACGCTCTAAATCGTTGTTATCAAGGATTAAATCTCCAGTATTTTCGTTTTCACGAAACAATTGGCAATGATACATGATTTTATCAACCAACGTTGTTTTTCCGTGGTCAACGTGTGCAATAATTGCAATATTTTTTATATTAGCCATAGCTACTTTATTTTAAGCGTGCAAAGGTACGTTATATTTTATGAATTTTACACCATCCCTAAACTTATTTAAATGTGTTAAATTCTTGTTATTTAAGAAATTTAATAAAATATGATGTTGTATCTTAACGTTAGAGTAGTTGATTAATAGCAAATACAATGAAACTTATCAATAAATACGCGAATTTAATTCCGTACATGTACTTTATTGCAGTCATAACTTATCTATTTACTGATACAAACCAGCGAGAAGGAGTTTTGGCATATCCTATTTTATTATTTGGTATTCCGTTTTTATGGCAGCTCATAAAACCTAACAGAAAGCTTAATTTTGCTTTGGGTATCACTTTTGTATGCTTATCTTCTTATTTGATATTGGCATACTTATCTGACGTTTTTGATATTATTTCTCTCAATACTAAAGCCAAACAATTTGTACTAATTGGTGGTGGTTTTGTATTGGCTAATTTTATCATGTCGCTCTGGATAATTAGAAATAGCATAAAGCGAACCTTCTAAATGTGTATCTTTGTGGCTATAAAAACTAAAGCCAATGATGCTTCAAGACGTACCGAAAATTAAACACACAGATTCTAACAATTTCTTTTTGCTAGCTGGACCATGTGCTATTGAAGGCGAAGATATGGCCATGCGTATAGCCGAAAAAGTAATCAATATCACCAATAAACTCGAAATCCCTTACATTTTTAAAGGAAGCTTTAAAAAAGCCAATAGAAGCAGAATTGACAGTTTTACAGGAATTGGCGATGAAAAAGCACTAGAAATTTTGAAAAAAGTTTCTGAAAAATTTGATGTGCCAACAGTAACTGATATTCATGAAGTTTCTGATGCTGAAATGGCAGCACAATATGTTGATGTCTTACAAATTCCTGCTTTCTTAGTACGACAAACCGATTTGGTTGTTGCTGCCTCAAAAACAGGCAAAGTGGTAAATTTGAAAAAAGGGCAATTTATGAGCCCTGAAGCCATGAAACACGCTGTACAGAAAGTAAAAGATGCTGGTAATAATAAAGCTTGGATTACTGATAGAGGCACCATGTTTGGCTACCAGGACATGATTGTCGATTTTAGAGGTATCCCTACCATGCGACAATATGCACCAACTATTTTAGATGTAACACACTCACTACAACAGCCCAACCAAAGTGTTGGAGTAACAGGAGGACGACCAGATATGATTGAAACCATTGCAAGGGCAGGTGTTGTAAACAATGTCGATGGTTTGTTTATTGAAACTCATTTTGATCCAGCAAATGCTAAAAGCGATGGTGCAAATATGCTTCATTTGGATAATTTGGAAAAATTACTTACTAATTTAGTTGCTATTAGAAAAACAGTGAATTCATTATAGTTAAAACTATCATTTCTGCTTTCGCAGGAATGACAAACTATTTCCAAAACTTTTGTCCTTTAACATTGTACACATCTTTTAGTATATCTTTAAAAACCTTATCATCTATATTTTCTATTGACTTGTAAAGTAAAGACTTCATCATTTTACGTCCATCTTTGGTCATGTGTTCTTGTAAAACAGTAAGGTGTGCAGCATTCCAAAAACCAATATCAACATAATCCTTTTCAACTGGTCTGTGAATATAGCACAAAGGTCGTTTATCAACATAATAAAAAGGCACTTTCCATTTAAACAACAACTCAGCATCAGGAATTGTATGCTCAATAACAGCCTTCAAATGCATCAATATAGAACGAAAAGGTTCCTGTTGGTTGACAATGTAATCTTCAGCTGGTTTCAATTCAAAAAATTTAAACTCTAAAATATCTAAAAAAGATTAACTTTAAAAAATAATTATGATTCATAAAATTCTTTAACATGATATCACATTTTAAACATTCAGTTTCTTTACTTTTTATTAATCTAGTTTTTTTTGGGTGGCTCAATGCCCAAACCTATGCCAAAAATGGTATGGTGGTGTCTGCAAATAAACTATCGTCTCAAACTGGAGTTGATATTTTAAAACAAGGAGGCAACGCTGTTGATGCAGCCATAGCAACTGCTTTTTCTTTGGCAGTAACACATCCAACTGCTGGAAATATTGGAGGTGGTGGTTTTATGGTGTTTATGAATGCTCAAGGCGAAACCACAACTATCGATTTTAGGGAAAAGGCACCTTTAGCATCGTCTGAAACCATGTTTTTAGATGAAGAAGGCAATATTAAAGACAACAGTAACCATAAAGGTTTACTAGCTGTTGGAGTTCCAGGAACTGTAGCAGGTTTGTATTTAGCACATCAAAAATACGGCAAACTACCTTGGAATGACCTTGTTCAGCCAGCCATTGATTTGGCCGAAAACGGTTTTGCTCTTAACTGGGATTTATTTGGTGCTGCTCAATATTTTAATAGTATCGCTGAAGAATATCCTTTTATGGCAACTTATTTTAAAAATGAAAAGGGTGAACTCACTCAACCCAATGAAATATGGAAACAGCAAGCCTTAGCCAATACACTCAAGAAAATAAGAGATCGAGGTCGTGATGGATTTTACAAAGGCGAAGTCGCTCAAAAAATTGAAGATTATATGAAAGCCAATGGTGGCATTATCACTGCTGAAGATTTATTAAAATATGAAGCTATTGAACGTAAACCTATAAAAGGAACTTACAAAGGCTACGATATATACGGAATGCCTCCTCCTAGTTCTGGTGGTGCTACCTTAATTCAAATGATGAATACGATGGAACTCGTAGATTGGGATAAGGTAGAATTTAATTCAACCGAATATGTTCATATCCTTACCGAAACCATGCGAAGAGCTTATGCTGACAGAGCTGAATTTTTGGGTGATCCAGATTTTAATCCAGATATGCCTATTGATAGGTTAATTTCTAAGGAACATGCTAAAAAACGGTTTGCAAATCTTAATATGGAAAAAGCCTCTGTTAGCGATTCTACAAAATTTGGACAAATATATGATGGCACAAACACCACACATTTTTCAGTCATTGATAAAGATGGCAATGCCATCTCGCTCACTTATACACTTGAGAATGGTTATGGTGTAAAAATGGGCTCTAAAGAATTAGGTTTTATTTTTAATAACGAAATGGGAGATTTTAATCCTGTTCCAGGAATTACAACTTCAGGTTGGCAAATTGGAACAAAACCTAACTTAATAGCACCACAAAAACGGATGCTATCAAGTATGACACCAACTATTGTTGCAAAAGAAGGCAAACCTTATTTAATTATTGGGAGTCCTGGAGGGAGAACCATTATCAATACAGTGTTTCAAACCACTTTGAATGTTTTGGAGTTTAATATGCGAATTGATAAAGCTATTGAAGCTATGAAAATTCATCATCAATGGTCACCAGACGTGATTTCTTATGAAGAGCATTTAATGTCGCCAGACACTCGAAAAACACTAGAAAAAATGGGACATACCTTGCGTGCAACTGGAGGTTTAGGCGCATTAATGGGAATCACTATAAATCCTGAAACAGGCATCATAACAGGAGCATCAGACTCTTCAAGACCTGAAGGTGCAGCAATTGGCTACTGATTTTAATTTTTAATGTCAGGTTGAGCGCAGTCGAAACCTTAGGTATTCTTAGCTTTTCTTTCCCTTTCGACTGCGCTCAAGGTGACAAACATAAAATTAGAATTTTTTTTATTCCAAATTCTCACTATTTAACAAAAATTTAGTTGCAGATATGAAATTGTTTTGCTTACTTTGTATTTCAAAGTACTTTTAATATGAAATCAAAAGATTATCTAAAAGACCTCAACGAGATTAAACATCTCATGAATAAATCATCACGCTTTATGTCGTTAAGTGGTCTGTCTGGCATTTTGGCTGGGATATATGCCTTAACAGGTGCTTTTTTTGTCAATAGTATTATTAACAATATCAAGGAGTCGTCAAATGTATTGGAAAGGTTTGTTATTACATTCGATTCAGTTTTAACACTTATACTAATTGCTTTTGGTGTACTATTCCTCTCAGTAATTACAGCCATTTATCTGAGTTGGAGGAAAGCTAAAAAACATAATGAAAGTCTTTGGGACGCTACATCAAAGCGCTTGCTGATTAATTTCATGATACCTTTAACAACTGGTGGATTTTTTGTTATTTTTTTAGTAGAAAAAGAAATGTTTACACTTGTTGCTCCTCTTACACTAGCTTTTTATGGACTCGCTTTAGTTAACGCAAGTAAATATACTCTTGGTTATATTAGGTATTTAGGAATAACAATTATTATACTAAGTCTAATATCTTTATGGTTTATAGGCTATGGCTTACTATTTTGGTCATTAGGTTTTGGAGTTTGCCATATTGTTTATGGTACTTTAATGCATTTTAAATATGACAAGAAACAATCTAACAACTAAAATTTAAGAAGATGATTATACAAAACAAGCGTCTTTTTGGCATAGTAATCTCAGCAGCAATTCTACTGCTTATTCCATTAATAGCAATGCAATTTAGCGATGAAGTCGATTGGAAATTAGCTGATTTTATAATCGCAGGAGTTTTATTACTAGGAACTGGACTAATCTGTGAATTTGTGATGAGAAAAGTAAAGAAAAAAGAAAACCGAATAGCTTTAGTTGTTGTAATAATTACTGTGTTATTACTTATTTGGGCAGAGCTAGCCGTTGGCATTTTTGGCACACCTTTGGCTGGAAGTTAGAAAGAAATAAAATTCAATCGATTAAAATTGAGATTCCTGCTTAAGCAGGAAATGTTATGGGTTTAATTACAAACATAAATAAAGCTTTTGACCACAGAATTAGATTAGGCATCATGTCTATTTTAATGGTGAATGAGTATGCCGATTTTAATACACTGAAAGAGTTACTTGATGCAACAGATGGGAATTTAGCAAGTCACTTAAAGGCATTGGAAAAAGAAGAATTTATAAACATTGAAAAGCAGTTTATTGGCAGAAAACCAAACACGCGTTACAGTGCAACAAAAGTTGGAGCAACTGCTTTTAAAGAACATATTAATGCATTAGAACGTATTATTAATAAACAGAAATAAAAAAATTTATCAATCTACTTTGAATTTCAAAGTAAAACATTAATCAATATGAAACACATAACAATTATAATTGCTTCTATCTTATTTAGCACTTTATTTTATAATCAAAAAATTGGAGTGAATCTTTCAATTTTTAGCATTATTAGTATTCTTATATTGTTGGTTAGCAATACACAAAAATTCAGAAATAAAACAACCATAATTTATACGCTCTTATATCTCCTTACAGCTGCATTGGTATTTATCCAACATACAAGTTTATCAATTCTTGCAAATGTTTTAGCATTTATAACTTTAGTTGGAAGCGTGAAAGAATCAAAATCGTCAATATATGTGCAATGGTATAATGGTATCTACACTAGCATTGCAGGTTACTTTCATAGGAATTTACACAAAATAGACAATGAAACTACCAAAAAGGATATCGATGTCCTGCATTTAGTTAAACTTGTTGTAATTCCATTGGCATTTATTACAGTTTTCGTTGTACTTTACAGAAATGGGAATCCCATTTTTAGCGATCTGATTTCAAAAATTGATTTAAGTTTTATTAATTTAAAATGGATATTATTTACAGTTTTAGGCTATTATTTATTCAGTAATATTTTTAGTCCTGTTCAATTTGATTTTGCTACAAACAAAGACCTACAAACTGGAAATACATTACAACAAAGTGAAACTTTTTCGACTGAAATATTAGTAAAAGAAAAACAATTAGGTACTACTCTGTTGTTATTACTAAACATTCTTATTGTTTTCTATTTAACTACAGATGTTATTTCGTTGAACACAAAATGGACTGAAGCTCACGTCCTTTCTAGTCAAGTCCATAATGGAATAAATGCTTTAATTGCTTCAATACTAATTGCAATTGTAATAATACTCTACTTTTTTAGAGGAAATCTTAACTTTTATGAGAATAATAAAACACTCAAAAACTTAGCTTTTACCTGGATAATTCTAAATACTATTCTCGTTATATTAATTGCAGCTAAAAACTATAATTACATAACTTTATTTGGGCTTACCTACAAACGCATTGGAGTTAATGTATATCTTTTTCTTACTCTTGTTGGTTTAATCACCACATTTTTAAAAGTTTCAAAAGTTAAAAATCTTTGGTTTCTATTTAGAATAAACACACAAATAGCGTTTGTGCTATTAATGATTCTAAGCGTTGTTAATTGGGACAATTCCATAACAAAATACAACATCAATCATGCTCAATCATTAGACCTCAATTACCTGATTAATTTGTCAGATAATAATGCTGTATTGCTTAATGAGTACAGAAAATCAAATAATCTTAGCTCAAACCAAAGTAATAGGATAATTACCAAACATCGAAACTTTGTATATAAATTGAATAGTCGCAATTGGCAAGAATACACTTATTCTAATTTTGAGCTAAAAACAATTTCTAAAACTTCAAGGAATAATGAGTATTTTAAGTAATATAGGAAAGTCTTCACTGTTGGCGATGAGCATATTTTGGGTTATTAATCTTACCTATGATTTTAATTGGGATTATATTCCATTTGTTTTTCTATCATTAATCCCAATATATTTTTGTTGTGCAATTGTTATATTATTAACCATTTGTCCAATATTTTGGTTTTCGGTTTCAGAAGGATTTAACAGGCAACAAATTTTTAAAACCTATTTCCCAATATATGCCATAATAATATTTGGCTTATGTAGTTACGGCATTTATAAAACTAAAACAGATATTTTTGCAATAAGTTTTTTTGTTTCGGCTTATATATCCACACTCCACTCTTGGATGTGGTTTGTTAAACCAAAAAAAGTAAACCAAAATGAGCAAACAACACTTTGTAAATAAAGACTCCATAGTCAAGCAAATTTGGGGAAAAAGTGACACTATCCTCTTCATTTTTGCTGGTGCTTCAGCCGAGTTTGCCCTCAACAAAGCTGTCGATTGGTTGTATTTTACTGGTAAGCTGCCAAAAGATCCTATCGGCAGATTGTTCACTACTGTTTCGTATGCAAGACAAATTGTGTTTTCTGATAAAGAAAGTGCTAAACATGCCATTGACACCATGACTAAAATCCACTCTAATGTTGAAGCAAAACGTGGTTACAATATTCCTGATTGGGCTTATAGAGATGTGCTTTTTATGCTTATTGATTATTCCATTAGAGCTTATGAGTTATTAGAACGCAAACTCACTTTTAAAGAAAGAGAAGAGGTATTTAATGTGCTTTTTAATGTTGGTGAAGGTATGAATATAAAAGGTTTACCGAAAACATTTAGTGAATGGGAAACCATGAGACACAATCATTTGAAAGAAAACTTGGAGCATAGCAATTATACTCAAGATTTACACAAACAATACAGAAAGCATTTAGGCTTTCTAAGATATTACGTATTGTTAGAAACTCAAAAACTATTAGTTCCTACTGAAGTTTATAAATTACTTTCTTTTAAAAGAAAATCCATTTTAAAGCCTTTAGTTGTAGTTTACAAATGGAGCAGATATTTGCAGTTGGATTGGATATTTAAGGCTATGCTGTTACCTCCTCAATATAAAACACAAATAAAATCGTTAGACATTGCAAACACTAGACTAGCCTTTAAATGACATTTAAAAAAACATATTTTGCGCTGTTTTTAATACTTCTTTTAATAGAAATTTGCATTGCCTATTTTTTAAAAACAGGATTTATTCGTCATACATTTGGCGATTTTTTAGTGGTCATTTTGTTGTATTGTTTTCTTAGGAGTTTTGTGAATATCAAACCAATACCAACGGCTTTTTTAGTGCTCTTTATTTCCTTCGCTATTGAATTTTTGCAACTCACACCTTTTTTAGAATGGATGAATTTACAAGACAATTATTTAGCTAAAACGGTATTAGGAAGTACATTTCACATATCAGATTTAGTGGCTTACACACTTGGCGTTATCTCCATAGTTATTGTTGAGTCAAGGATAAAAACAAACTAATTTCTAACCTTTCCAGTAAGTACGCTTGCTTTAGAGTTGTATGGATTTCCTGATGATCGTCTGTGCGTAACCACTTGTCCGCAATGCCATAAAGCATCTGCTATTGGTCCATTTATTTGGTTCCAAAAAGGATATTCAGTTGTGTTTTCACCACGTTGGAATACCATAGTAAATTTTGATAAATCATAACTTTCACGAAAAATATCAGCAGCTTGTTTCAGCATCTTTAAAGTGGTTGCTCTTTTTTCTTCAAAAGTCATTTCAGGTTCTTCTGATGCTGTATTTGGTTTTTTTAATGCAGAGTTAAGAATGGTTTTAGCAAGTCCATAGATATGGTCAACTGTTTCTTCGGTTGTTCGTGCATCTTCGCTAGGTTTAAATATTAAGTCTTCATCACGCAAACCTTCAGTAGCCCAATAATATCTAAATCCTAATCCATCAATCATTCTAGCTACAACAGTACCTTCGTTATATTCTGAAGGATACTCCGGAATTTCATAATAAGGTAATTGGTCATTTTGAGAGTTAGATGTGTTCATAAAAAGCAGTGGAATTATAAAAAGGATTGATTTGGTTTTCATTAGTTTAGTTTTTTGATTAGAGCTTAAAAAAATTAAAATAACATTATTTTTTGAAATTTAATGATTTGATGTATTGTGAAGGTGTTACCGAAAGTGCTTTTTTAAATGATTTATTAAACGTTACTTTATTATTAAAGCCAACCTTATAAGCAATATCAATGATGGTTAAATTATTATCTTTTTCATTTTTCATTAATTCAACAGCTTCGTCAATTCTAAATTTATTCATCAACTCGTAAAAATTCATATTGAAATGTTCATTTATTACTTGAGAAGTATTGTGCCTTGAAGTGCCTAGTTTTTCAGATAGTAGGTCTAAGCTAATTCCGTTTTCTTTATAGATTTTGTCTTCTTTAAGCAGTTTTAACAACTCTTCTTTAAGCTCTAATGAATATGATGGCGTAAGCGCTGAAGACTTGTACTTAAACAAGCCAATTGGGTCAACCAATTTTACTTCTCCTCTAAATATTTCTGGCTGCACATAAGTTATATACGCTACATAAAACACCATGCCAACAATGACAATAATTTGAAGATGGAAAAATACTGGAACATCAAAAAATCCTGATGTAATAGTCTCATACAAAGTAAAGGCTACAACATAAGTAATATAAATAGCTATAATGTTTCTTTGCCATAAAAGCCTGATCTTTTCACTTTTAAATTTATTTATTGATGTTCTATACAATTTTACGCTTAAAACACCATATAGCACTAATGATATAATTTTAGCTGCAATAATTACATTAGCCTCGTTTAATAAAATATCTTCTTGATCAAATAGAATTACAAACTTTTCAATACTTGAAAGCGCATAAAATGGACTGATATAAATTAATAATGCAACTGCTGGAATTAAGTGTGCAGCATCAATCCATTTAAGTTTATAATCAATTGCTGTGATTTTAAAATAGAAATAAATCAAGGGTCCATTCAACAAAGGAAATACTGTTGAAAACAATAAGGTATTAGGAAAATAATACTGACAATTAAGAAGATATAAACTTAAATGCAGTATAAAAAATGAGTTAAACAACACAAAAAGACTCATTAAAAAAACACTTACTCTATTAACGCCTTTTTTTAAGTTGAGAATTACAAAAATAAAAATACCTATAATTGAAGCAAGTAAGTAAAATAAAGGCAATCCATCAAACTTGGGCTTATAATTACTCTTAAAATTCAGGTAAATATCTGTTTGATCAATTTTAGAGAAAAAATGGTCATTTACAATAGATAAGTCAGAAGTTGCTCTTATATATTTTTCAGCGTAGTTTATGGCTTTATCTGCTTGTAAGCTATCTGCATACATTCGTGCCAAATTTCTGTACTCAACAACCAAATCCAATGAATCCTGACTAATTTGAATATTAGGATTTATTGCAATTTCAATTTGTTCAATAGACACAAATCCAAATAAATTAATGGAAAAAAAAAGGAAAATTGTGGTTATAAATCTGGTTGATCTTTTAAGTAACACTTTCAGAATTATTGTTTTAGTGCAATGATAATTTTCCTAAATATACAAATTGGCGAGTCTTTTTTGCAGTTAAAAGTAAGTTTCGATAAACGTTTACGTAAGTAATTATAAAATTAATCTTTCAATTGTGCTGAAGAACCAATACTGTTAAAACCATACTTATCAACTAAATAAACCAAAGAGGTCATTGTTGCTGCTCCAAGTTCTAATTCACGCTTATTAATAGCATCAAAAGTGTCATTAGCAGCATGGTGATAATCAAAATAACGCTGCGTATCTGGACGTAAACCAGCTAACACAACCTTACCATCTTTAAGTGGTCCAATGTCTGCTCCACTTCCACCTTTAACAAAATAATGAATTAAATAAGGTTCAAAAAGTGGTTTCCAATTTAGCACTTGGTTAAAACTTGCATCATCACAATCAAAAGAAAATCCTCTAGGCGTAAATCCTCCTGAATCACTTTCCAGAGCAAAGACATGTTTCTCTCCTTTTTGCTTTGCCACTTTTGCATATTCATTTCCGCCTCGCATTCCGTTTTCTTCATTCATAAAAAGGACAACTCTTATCGTTCTTTTTGGTTTTACTCCTGTTTCTTTTAATAACCTAACGACATCCATAGATTGTGTACAACCTGCTCCATCATCATGTGCACCATCACCTAAATCCCAAGAATCTAAATGACCTCCAACTACTATTATTTCTTTAGGAAATTCGCTTCCAGTTATTTCTCCAATCACATTATAAGATTGTACATCTGCCAATTGTTGGCAGCTTTGCTTGAAATAAAACTTTACATCTTTATCTATTTTTAGGAGGCTACTTAACAATTCAGCATGATTGGTACTTATTGCAGCAGCAGGAATACGTTGATTTATTGGTGTATCGCCATAATTTGTGCCTCCTGTATGTGGGAAATCGTCAAGGCGTAAATTCATCGACCTTACAATTACTCCAACAGCTCCAAATTTGGTAGCCTCTTTGGCGCCTGAGCCTCGTTGATCTACGCAACCTCCATAAGCAGTAAATGTATTTATTTGAGTTGCATCCATAGGACGATTAAAAAATACAATTTTACCTTCTATCTTTTCACGACCAAGTGTTTCTAATTCTTCTAAGCTATGCACTTCAACAACATTGGCTTTAACACCTTGTAATGGTGTTGCCACAGAACCACCAAGTGCACAAATATTTACTGAAATGGTTTTTCCAGGCGCTGTTTCAATGTAGGCAAATTCAGGATTTCCCCTTACCCATTTTGGAACCATAACTGGTTGCAACCACACTTTATCCAAACCTAATTTATCTAATTCCTCCTTAGTGTATTGTACAGCTTTTTCTGCACCTAATGAACCTGATAAACGACTACCAATTTGGTTTGACAAATGATCTAGCCATTGGTAACTCTGTCCATTGCTTAGTGATGCATTATATATGTTTTTAATAATTTCGGTATCTGTTTGAGAAAATAATTGACATGTAATTAGAACTCCTAAAAGGAAAAATGATCGTTTCATGATTGGTATTGTAAAAATTTATAAGGTTAAATATAAAATAAAAATCCAGCAAGACATCTTATTTTAACTAAGTGTTAATGCTGGATTTTTTTATATACATGAATAAACGCCTAACCCTTTAGTAACGTTTAATCATACTTAAGACTTATGTTTCAAGAAAAGGTTTAACCTTATTCGTTGTTAAGTTGCTCTTTATATAATTCGATGTTAGCTTTGACTTCGTCATCTAATTCAGGTTCTTTTATGTCTGAATAGGCCTTTAATGTATTATACAATATTTTAGCAACTATATATCTAGCTATTGGTTTATTATCTGCTGGAATTGAAAACCAAGGTGCGTGTGGTTTTGAAGTTCTGTTCAAAGCATCTTCGTAACAGGCTTGATAGTTCTCCCAAAGCTTGCGTTCTTTTAAATCTCCTGGAGAGAATTTCCAGTTTTTTTCTTGTTTTTCTAAACGTCTAAGTAATCTGTTTTTTTGTTCTTCTTTTGAAAGGTTTAAAAAGAACTTGAAAATAATCATACCATTAGCTGCAATGTGTTTCTCAAAGTTATTAATCTGCTCAAAGCGTTTATTCCAGAATGCTTCATTTATATCATCAACAGAATTAACAGTTGGTATATTTTCTCCCAAAATATATTCAGGATGTACTCTTGTTACCAAAACATTTTCATAATGCGTTCTGTTAAACACTCCGAACTTACCACGTTCTGGTAGTGCTATGTAATGTCTCCAAATATAGTCGTGAGCCAATTCTTTTGGCGTTGGTACTTTAAAGCTATGTACCACGACACCTCTTGAGTTGAAATCTTTAAACACTTCCCTTATCAAGCTATCCTTGCCAGCAGTATCCATACCTTGCAAGCAAATTAAAACAGCGTATTTATCGTGCGCATACATTGTGTCTTGAAGCTTGCCAAGTTTTTTACGAACACTTTTCAACTCTTTTTTAACATCGTCATCATCAGCTCCTATATCATAAGAAGTAGCACTGTTTTTTATTTTAAAGGAATCTACTATTTTAAATTCATCAATATTTATAGCCTTCATTACTTTATGTTTTTTTGCTGGCAAATAACTTTACATCATTTTCACTAATTTCAGGTTCTCCTAAGATAATCAAGCGTTCAACAACATTTCTGAGTTCTCTGATATTTCCTGTCCAATCATAAGCTTGCAAAAGTTTTATGGCATCTGTTGAGAATGTTTTTTTTACAGTTCCTTGCTCATTGGCAATTTTCTCGGAGAAAAAGTCGATTAACAATGGAATATCTTCACGTCTATCATTTAAAGATGGCACTTCAATTAGAATAACTGCAAGTCTGTGATATAAATCTTCTCTAAACTTACCTTCTTCTATTTCCTTTTTTAAATTTTTATTGGTTGCGGCAACAACACGAACATCTACTTTTATATCTTTATCACTACCAACTCTTTGAATTTTACTTTCTTGCAATGCACGAAGCACTTTTGCTTGGGCAGATAAACTCATATCTCCAATTTCATCAAGAAAAATTGTTCCTCCATTGGCAGCTTCAAATTTTCCTGCTCTATCTTTTACTGCGCTTGTGAAAGCCCCTTTAATATGACCAAATAATTCACTTTCAATTAATTCTGAAGGGATTGCAGCACAGTTAACTTCAATTAAGGGTGATTTTGCGCGTTCACTTTTTTCGTGTAACCAATGGGCTACAAGCTCCTTACCTGTTCCGTTTGGCCCAGTTATTAACACACGAGCATCAGTGCTTGCCACTTTTTCTATAATATCTTTAATATGCGAAATGGCTTTGCTTTCGCCAACCATTTCGTAGTTTTTACTCACTTTCTTTTTAAGCAACTTGTTTTCAACCACAAGCTCTTTTTTATCAAGGGCATTTCGTACAGTGTTCAACAATCTGTTTAAATCTGGTGGCTTTGAAATATAATCAAAAGCGCCTAAACGCATTGTGTTTACTGCTGTATCTAAATCGCCATGACCAGAAATCATAACTACTGGAATTTCAGGTTTTATTTTTTTAATGGCTTCTAAAACTTCAACTCCATCCATTTTTGGCATTTTGATGTCACATAAAATCAGGTCATAGTCATCATTTTTAATCTTTTCTAATCCAGACAAGCCATCTTCTGCTTCGTCAACTTGATATGTATCGCTTTCTTCTGATAGTATCTTGGTTAGTACTCTTCTAATTGCTGCTTCGTCTTCTATAACTAATATTTTTGACATTTTTTGATTTTAAATTTATTACTCACTAATTTCTGACATACAATTCAATTTTCATACCATAATTCTAATATTAATCCTTACTTAAATCTACAGGTGGTTCATCCCTTTTTATTTTCAGATTAACGCTGTCCTCAGATTTTTGAATAATATGTATATCTCTTTGAGGAAATGGTATGGTAATATTGTTTTCTCTAAAAAGTCTATCGATTTCAAACCTAATATCGCTTTGAGGGAATCGTGCATTAAAACTATCACCTAGTGTAAAAACAACTTTAAAGTTTAATGAACTATCTCCAAAATCTGTAAATAAAACAGCTGGTGGTGGTTCTGGCAACACACTTGGATGGTTACTTGCTACTTCCAATAGTATTTTTTTCACTAACTGTACATCACTCCCATAGGCAACGCCAACATTTACGCCTTCTCTTGTTGTGCTTCCATTTTGTGTCCAGTTATACAAGCTATTGGTCAAGTAAAGATGGTTTGGTATAACCAATACTTTATTGTCTGCTGTTGTGGCTCTAGTTGTTCTTAATTTTATTTCTTCAACACGTCCTATTTTGCCTTCTAATTCGATAATATCACCAACATGAACTGATTGGTCTATAAGTATAAAGACACCTGAAATAATATCCTGAAACAAGGTTTGCAATGCCAGACCAATACCAATTAATAAAGCTGCTGAAGCTGCGAATATTCCTGTAACGTTTACACCGACAGAATGGAAGGTTATTAAAATTATAATTACATAAATGAACCATCTTCCATAAGAAAAAACCACTTTAAATTTACGTTTATCTTCACGAGGCATTCGTCTTGTAATAAGTTTTCTAATTATTCCAAGGACAACGCTTGCAATTGCAAGTACAACTATTAATATTAAAATATCTTTCACAGATATTTCCACCTCCTTTGTTAAAGAAAATGATAAATTTAAAAATTCCTTAATCTTTTCCATTTATTAATATCTTAACCATTTATACAATTCTTTATAACTAGGTTTTTTTCCATACATTAAAATACCCACTCTATAAATTTTTGCTGCAAACCAAACGGTAAACATAAATGTACCTATTAATAAAACCAATGCTATTAATTGTTGCCAAATTGGTACGCCAAATGGTATGCGCATTAACATTACAACAGGTGAGGTAAATGGAATAAACGAAAATACGGTTGAAACGGTTCCGTGAGGATCTTCAATAACTGTAAACACACCAACATAAACCGCCAAAATTAAAGGCATTAAAATAGGCAGCATAAACTGTTGCGTATCTGTTTCGTTATCAACTGCTGCACCAATGGCTGCATAAAGCGAGCTGTATAACAGATAACCTCCAATAAAAAACAAAATAAAAGCAACGACCAAATTGGTAATTGGTAAATTATAGATTGCAGTCATTAGGTTTTGCATCTGGTTTTGAACCTCAGGTGCTTGCATGGCTTGCTGCATCATTTCCTGTTGCGGTGTTTGCATTGCAGCTAAATCAATCCCAAATATAAGAGACACTACAGTGAGTAAAATTGTTCCTAAGATGATCCAAATAACAAATTGTGTGATACCTGCCAACGAAGTCCCAATTATTTTTCCCATCATGAGTTGAATGGGTTTTACTGAAGAGATTATGACTTCAATTATCCTACTTGTTTTTTCTTCAATTACGCTTCGCATGATCATGTTTCCATATATAATGATGAACATGAACAGCAAATAACCAGCAAACCCACCAAATGCCAATTTAACGATGTTATCCATTTTAGAAGTTTTTTCGCCTTGATAGCTTTCTTGTGCAATATCAATAGAGGTTCTTGATGCTGTTATTTTTTCTATATCTACACCATCTTGCTGTAATTTCAAATCGGTTAATTTTTTTTCAAGCTTACTTTCTAAGCTAGATATAAGTGTTAACGAAGGCGTGTCTTCAGAATAAAACCTTATTGATTTTGCCATTTCATCTAAGTCAGTATTATTAGCAATATGAAGCAAACCATATTCTTGATTTTTTTCAACTTGTGCCTTGGCTTCATCTAATGAAATATTACTAAGAATATTATAGGTTGTGTTATCTGTATTTTTAAATATTGGACTTATTTGGCCAGATTCATCTAAAATGGAAATAGTACGTTCTTTATTATTGTTCAATTGTGACAAATAAGCTACAACAGCAAAAAGTGCAATCATAATAATAGGACTCAAAATAGTCATAACTATGAACGACTTATTTTTAACTTTAGTTAAATACTCTCGTTTTATAATTAGTGAAAGATGGTTCATTATTAGTTGTTTTTTACTGTTTGAATAAATATATCACTAGCTGAAGGAATAAGCTCATTAAAATGATTTACCTCTGCATTCTGTGTTAAGAATGTAAGCAAATCGTTTGAAGTTTCATTAGACTTTAACTTGATGTTAAGCTTTAAGTCATCATTAAGTGATTTAAAATCGGCTTTTGAAATATCAAATTTTTGCTGTATAATCTCTTTTAACCTGTTTTCATTTTCAGTAACCAAACCAACCTCAAACGTATTTGTTTTAAAATTGCGCTTGATATCTTGTAGGTTGCCATCTAAAATTTTATTTGACTTGTGAATGAGTGCAATATGGTCACAAAGTTCTTCAACAGATTCCATACGATGTGTTGAAAAAATAACCGTTGCACCTTCGTTGCGCAATTGTAATATTTCGTCTTTTATTAAATTAGCATTTATTGGGTCGAAACCTGAAAAAGGTTCATCAAAAATAAGCAACTTTGGTTGATGTAATACCGTAACCACAAACTGGATTTTTTGTGCCATTCCTTTGGAAAGTTCCTGAATTTTTTTGTTCCACCAATCGCCAATCTCTAGCTTCTCGAACCAATATTTCAAGCGTTGCTTAGCTTCGGCTTTACTCATTCCTTTTAGTTGAGCAAGATATAATGCTTGTTCTCCAACTTTCATGGATTTGTATAATCCACGTTCCTCAGGCAGATAACCAATATACTTAATGTCATTAGGCTGTAATGGTTTCCCATCTAATAAAACATTACCTGAATCTGGCATTGTTATTTGGTTTATGATTCTTATAAGTGTTGTTTTACCTGCACCATTTGGGCCTAACAATCCAAAAATGCTTCCTTTTGGCACTTCAATGGAAACGTTGTTTAACGCCTTGAAATCACCAAAATTTTTAGAGACTGAATTAGTCACTAATAAATTGTTCATCTAGTTCTGTTTAGTGTTTTTAAATAAGTATGGTAAAGATATTAAATGTTACAGCAAATTAAGAGCATATTTAAAAGAATTGCTAAAAAAACAAAACCCACCCTTAAAAAAATTAAGGATGGGAAAAATTGCTATGAAAAAGAAAAATTACCACTAACTGAGTTAGCGGTAAACCAAATATACTGTTTTTTATTAAATAAAAAGAAAATCAAATAAATTACTTTCTGAATTTCATTTTATAAAAGCAACAAATCATATACCACTTTTATGATTCGCTCCCTTATGAGAACATATCTTTTACTTTTTCAAAAAATGATTTATCAGAACTCTCTGGTTTAGGGTCAAAATGTTCATCCTCTTTCATACTTTCAAAAAAGTCCTTTTGTTTTTTATCGAGCGTTTTTGGTGTCCATACATTAACGTGAACCAATAAATCACCTTTTCCGTACCCATTTATGCTTGGTATTCCTTTACCTCTTAGTCTTAATATTTTACCAGATTGCATTCCTGCTTCAATTTTAATACGTACTTTACCAGTAACTGTATCAATTTCTTTTGATGTACCAAGTACAGCATCAGGAATACTCACGTACAAATCATAATGCAAGTTATCGCCTTCACGCTGTAGTGTTGGATGTTGTTCTTCAGTAATGGCAACTAATAAATCGCCTGCTATGCCATTTCCTGGTGCTTCATTACCTTTTCCTGACACTTTTAGTTGCATGCCATCTACAACTCCTGCTGGAATTTTAATAGACACCGTTTCTTCACTTAAAATTAACCCTTGAGCATCTGCTCCTGCTGGTTTTTTGTCTATCATTTCTCCTGCTCCACCACATGTAGTACAAGGCGAAGAGGTTTGCATACGTCCTAAAATGGTATTGGTAATACGTGTTACTTGACCAGAACCATTACATGTAGAACATGTTTTATAGGTGGTTCCTGAAGCTTTTATTTTTCGTTTTACTTTTATTTTTTTCTCAGCACCATTGGCAATTTCTTCCAATGTTAGTTTTACTCTTATTCTTAAATTGCTTCCTTTTACAACACGTTGTCTTTGTCCACCAAAGCCTGAAAATCCGCCTCCACCAAAAGCACCTCCAAAAATATCCCCAAATTGGCTAAAGATATCATCCATATTCATATGATGTCCACCACCAAAACCACTAGCCTGCTCAAAAGCTGCATGACCAAACTGGTCGTATTTTGCCTTTTTTTCAGGATTACTTAAAACCTCATAAGCATCAGCTGCAGTTTTAAACATTTCTTCTGCATCTTTATCGTCTGGATTTTTATCAGGATGATACTTTAAGGCCATTTTTCTGTAAGCTTTTTTTATCTCAGAAGCTGATGCGTTTTTGTCTATTCCCAATATGTCGTAATAATCTTTTTTTGCCATTGTGCAGTATTTTTATTGACCAATTACGACCTTAGGAAACCGAATCACTCTATCACCAAGCTTATATCCTTTTTCCAAAACATCAATAATTTTTCCTTTTAAATCTTCGGTTGGAGCTGGAATTTGAGTCACTGCTTCGTGGTTGTCTGCATTAAAGGTGTCGCCTTTAGCTACTTTTATTACAGATAAGCCTTTTTGTTCTAGTGTAGATAACAACTTCTGGTAGATAAGCAACACACCCTTGCGGACTTCTTCTGCTTCTTTGTCTTCTTCAATATGATTTAAAGCGCGCTCAAAATCGTCAAGTACAGGAAGCATGGCCAACATAACATCTTGGCTTGCGGTTTTAAACAAATCTATACGCTCTTTGGTAGTTCGTTTTTTATAATTTTCAAACTCCGCAAAAAGTCTTAAAAATTTATCTTTCTCTTTTTGTATTTCTTCTTTAAGTTGTTCTTCAACAGATACTGTTTCAACCGTTTCATGATTTACTTCATTCTCTTTAGTGCCAACCTGTTCTTCTACCTCATCTTTTTTGGTCTTCTTGCTCATAATTTTATAACACCCAGTTTTAAATTTTTTAACTCATTATTTGGTTGGCAAAAGTACTGCCATTATTATTAAAATGTCAAAATGTCACTAAAATATTTTTTATTTTTTTTAACATTAGTTACTTTTCCAATGAGTATTTTTGTGCGAAACACTAAACATTAAAAAATAATGAAAACAAACTTTTTAAAATTTTTAACAATTGTAGCCATTGGAGCAGCTGTTGTGAGCTGTAAGAAAAAAGCAGATGAAGCTGCAACAACTGAAGCAGAAGAAGTAGCTACTTCTGAAGCTACTTCAACAAAATACATGGTAAATACTGATGAATCTGTAATTGAATGGACTGGCCACAAACCAACAGGACAGCACAATGGTACGATAAACATTGAATCAGGAGTTTTTACCGTTAATGACGGAACATTGGAAAGTGGCACTTTTATAGTTGACATGAACTCCATTGTAGATTTAGATATGCCTGCAGATGACCCAATGAACGCTAAGTTGGTTGGTCACTTGAAAAGTGCAGACTTTTTTGAAGTTGAAACTTACCCAAGTGCTGCTTTTGAGGTTACTGGCTTTGAAATGGCAAATGGAAAAGCAATGCTTTCCGGGAACTTAACTCTGAAAGACACTAAAAACAATGTAACTTTCCCAGTAACTACTTCTCAAGATGGTGATACTTTTACACTAAGCAGTGAGATGTTTACAATAGACCGATCTAAGTGGAATGTAAAATATGGCTCTAAATCATTTTTTGACAATTTAGGTGACAAGTTTATCAATGATGATATTGAATTAAAAATAACTGTTAAGGCTAATAAATCTTAATAGTACATATATATATTTAAAAAAAGCCACTTAAATTAAGTGGCTTTTTTTAATTAAAATAGTTGATGAACTAAAAGATTTAAATGTTAGCTATATAGTATTATAGAATTCTAAATTACTTCTGGTTTATCAATCTATAAATTAAAATAGCGGTTCGTTTAGTTAATGCTTCAATGGTATTTAAATTAACCGTTTCTTCTGGTGTATGTGCTCCATTTCCCATTGTTCCTAAGCCATCTAAACAATCTACATACTCAGCTACAAAGGAGACATCTGCTGCTCCACGTCTTCCCGGATCATAAGCTTCAACATTGCCTTGTTTTAAATCTAAACTTACTTGGTTTAAAATATTTAGCAAGTTGTTGTTTCCTTCAGTTGGTTTCATTGCTGGATAACTATCAATAAAAGTAATTTCAGCAGAGGTTTGCGGCAAATTATCATTTACAATACTACGCATTTTGGCACGAGCATTTTCTTTTTGTTCTTCAGAAATAAAACGTAGTCCTCCATACACAACTGCTGTTTGTGCTACAACATTGCTTTTACCAAATACATCGCCTTTGCTTAACTGTTGGTCGTAGTTCATTTGGGTACCACCAAGAATGATTCCTGGATTGAATGTTAGATACTCTTCTCCTTTTACTTTGCTGTAAAACTCATTAAGTATTCTTGACATTTCAAAAATGGCACCTGCTCCAGTTCTTTCACTAAATATTCCTGAAGAATGTGCTCGCTTTCCTGTTACTTCAACTTTCCAATCTGATGAGCCACGACGTGCAACCGTTGCATAGTTAAACCCTGTAGATGTTTCAAAGCCTAAAGCAATATCACTGCGTTTTCCAGCATCAATAAGGTGCTTTCGGCTAATGGTCAATGGTTTTCCTGTAGCTTCTTCATCTCCAGTAAACGCCGCAATAATTTGAGCGTCTTTAAGTAGGCCATTATCTGCAAGTGCTTTTAGAGCATAAAGCATGATAACATTACCACCTTTCATGTCGTTACCTCCTGGAGCATGAGCAATGCTATCGTTTATCATTTTGAATTCTTGAAACGGACTATCTGCTTCAAAAACCGTATCTAAATGACCAATAAGCAATAATTTTTTTCCTTTGCTGCCTGAGGTTTCTGCAAATAAATGTCCTGAACGGTTAACTTCAGACATATCATACCAATTGGTTTTAAATCCAATTTCATCAAAAGCTTTACCAAAAATATCACCAACTTTTTTAACGCCTTCGTGGTTCATAGTACCACTATTAATGTTTACTACATCTTTTAAAAACTGTATAGCTTCAGTGTTATTGGCTTCAATGGATTTTAGTATTTTCTTTTCGGTTCTATTGAGTTTTTGTGCTGAAACTGTAATGGTACACAAAAGTAAAAGCAAGGTCGCTAACTTTGAAATTGATAAGGTTCTCATATTTATGTTTTATTTTATAGATTCTGCTTTACAGAAACAGTAATTAATCTCTTACTAATGGCATGGTTGAACAACGTAGTAAACCTTCTTGTTTGGCTATCTCAGCGTAAGGCACTTCTTCAACCGTAAATCCTTTTTCACGGAGCCAAGTGTTTAGACGTGTAAAATTTCTTTCTGAAATGATAACTTCTTCAGAAATGGAAAAAATATTACTGTTCATATTGTACATCTCATCCTTGGTGATTTCAAAAATATTTTCCTTTCCAAAGAAATTGACCAACCATTCATATTCGCTTTCTACCAAAAAACCATTTTTATGAATGATGGCTTTGTCTTTTCCAATAGGTTGAAAACAGCAATCTAAATGCAAAGCGTTTTCCCTTGGGTCTGTATTGTGTTTCCTAAGTTCAAAAGATTTTACCGTTTTTTCAGGAAATAATTCCTGAATAGCAATTACGGCATCCATATTTGTACGTGCTGTAATGTGGTCTGAATAATCTTCTCCTGAATAAGTTCCAACAAAAATATAATTATTCCAAGGCATAACATCACCACCTTCAACATGGCAATATTCTGGTAATTTAATTCGGTTTTCTTTTGGGACTTGCTGCCAAACATGCTCAATAGCTTCAATTTCCCTATCACGATCTGGCAGAATATTGGCTTTAATCATTTTATCGTCGATAACAAAAGCGATATCTCTTGAAAAGATTTGATTGTAATTTTCAATTATTTTTGGTCGAAAAACTTCTACGTCATATTTTTTTAAAACTTCGGCTACTGCTTCCATTTCCTTAATCATGTCTTCTTCTTTTGGGTAGGTTCCAGCTTTAATATGCTCTACAGATTTTGGATCATAGGCTTCTTCAATAGTAGGGATTGGACCATTACTTTTTGCTGTTCCTAAGACAACAGCTCGCAAACGTGATGTTTCGTTTTTAATATTAAGTTTTATCATATAAGGACAAATATAAAAAAGCTCCATAAATGTTATGAAGCTTTTAAACTATGTAATAACTAATTTATCTTTTACTCATTGGCTTAAAGGCTCTTTGCGTTTCTCCAACATACAATTGTCTTGGCCTACCTATTGGCTCTTTTCGCAATCGCATTTCTCGCCATTGTGCAATCCATCCAGGTAAACGACCTAATGCGAACATAACCGTGAACATATCTGTTGGGATTCCCATGGCTCTATAAATAATTCCAGAGTAAAAATCCACGTTTGGATATAATTTTCTATCAACAAAATAAGAATCGTTAAGAGCTTCTTTTTCAAGGCCTTTTGCAATATCCAGAATTGGGTCTTCAACTCCTAACTGTTCAAGAACATCATCAGCAGCTTTCTTGATTATTTTTGCTCTTGGATCAAAATTCTTATAAACTCTATGTCCAAAGCCCATTAAACGGAAAGGGTCGTCCTTATCTTTTGCTTTTGCCATATATTTTTTAGTGTCTCCACCATCTTCTTTAATTGCTTCAAGCATTTCTAATACTGCTTGGTTTGCACCTCCATGCAGTGGTCCCCAAAGTGCAGAGATTCCAGCTGATAATGATGCAAATAATCCTGCGTGGGACGAACCAACAATTCTTACTGTTGATGTTGAACAATTTTGCTCATGGTCTGCATGCAAAATCAACAATTTATTTAAAGCATTTATAACAACTTCGTTGGTTGTATAGTCTTTATTTGGTTGCTTAAACATCATTTTATAGGTGTTTTCAACATAACCTAAACTACAATCACCATAATCAAGAGGCAGACCTTGTTTTTTACGTAAGGTCCAAGCTACCAATACTGGAAATTTTCCCAATATTTTTACAATAGCTTTATACATGTCTTCTTTTGAATCTACATTAACAGATGAAGGGTTAAAAGATGTTAAGGCAGATGTTAATGAAGATATTACTCCCATTGGATGTGCCGATTTTGGAAATGCATCAACAATTTTACGTATGTCTTCATCAACAATAGATTGGTCACAAATATCTTTTTTAAACTTATCTAGTTCCTCTTGGGTTGGCAATTCTCCAAAAATCAATAAGTATGCAACTTCCAGAAAGTCTGCTTTTTCAGCAAGTTCTTCAATAGAATAACCTCTATATCTCAAAATCCCTTTTTCACCATCTAAAAACGTAATACTACTTTCGCAGGATCCAGTATTTTTATAACCAGGATCAATGGTTGTAACACCTCCAGTTACAGCTCTTAAATCTTTAATATCTATAGCGACTTCATTCTCAGTTCCAGTAACTAAAGGGAATTCATATTTTTGACCGTTAATTTCTAACGTAGCATTTTTTGACATATTTATGTAAATTTTATTGTGAAATTGTCACTTAAAGTAACACCACGAATTTACGAAATATCTCACGAATTTTAAAGAATGTAACAAAGGTTTTTGCAATAGTACGATATATAAAAATAATGTGTGATTTTATGTGTTGAGCAGGATTAAATCTCTATTTGGTTTAGTTTAATATTTATTATTATCTTCATGTAAATAACACTAACTGAACCAGCCATGAAATTTTTTAAACACCTGTTTTTTATCTTCTTATTTTCTAATACATTTTGCAATGCACAGATGATTCTCAATGCAGAAACCTTAAGGGTTAGCATGCTTAAGGATAAGGAAAATTGGGCTGGTAGCGCTGGTATAAGTTTTAGCTTTATAAAAAACACAGATGAGATATCTAATATTGCTACCAATGTTGCTGTTGGATATAATGGCGGAGAAAATCTTTGGATGATTATCAGTAATATAAATTTCATTAAAATTGAGGGCGATGCTTTTCAGAATTCTGGTGTGCAGCATTTAAGATATAATAGAGAACTTAACGATAAAATGGCTCTTGAAGCTTTTGTTCAAGGGCAATATGACAAAGTATATAAAGTTGATTTTAGAGGTTTGGCAGGAGTTGGTGCAAGGTTTAAGCTAACCAAAAACAGTAGTAGCGAGGATAATGCAAAAAAGGAAAAAAGTAGGGTTTACCTTGGTACTTTGATTATGTACGAATACGAAAAATCTTCTGAAATAGATATGAACGTTACTAGCAAAGATTTTAGAAGTAGTAATTATTTAAGTTTTTCGTTATATCCTACCAATCAATTTTCAATTGTTAGTACAACTTATTACCAGCCAAGAATTGATTTGCTAAAAGACTACAGACTTTCAACCGTTGTTGATCTTAATTTAGGGTTTTCACCAAAAGACGAAAATAAGGAAGGCGGCTTTTGGAGCAAGCTTACTTTTAATTTAGCGTTCAGTTATAACTTCGATTCTGTTCCGGTAGTTTCAGTACCAAAAACACAGTATAGTTTAACTAATGGGTTAAAGTATAATTTTTAAATACTCGCTATTTTACCTTAAAAGCGTTTTCTTGAGGATAATATGCTACGTTGCCCAACTCTTCTTCAATACGAAGTAATTGGTTGTATTTTGCCATCCTATCGCTTCTCGATGCTGAGCCAGTTTTTATTTGCCCACAATTTAACGCTACAGCTAAATCTGCTATGGTATTATCTTCTGTTTCTCCTGAACGATGTGACATTACAGAGGTATATCCTGCATTATGAGCCATATTCACTGCTGCAATGGTTTCTGTAAGTGTGCCTATTTGATTTACTTTAATGAGTATAGAATTAGCAATACCTTTCTTAATTCCTTTAGATAAGCGTTCTACATTGGTTACAAATAAATCGTCTCCTACAAGTTGCACTTTATCTCCGATTTTTTCGGTTAGGTATTTCCATCCTTCCCAATCATTTTCGTCCATACCATCTTCAATGGAGATAATAGGATATTTTGAGGCTAGTTCTGCTAAATAATCTGCTTGCTCCTTGCTTGTTCTTACTTTTCCTGAGTTGCCTTCAAATTTTGTATAATTATATTTTCCATCTATATAAAATTCTGCTGCAGCACAATCTAAAGCAATCATAATGTCATCACCCAATTTATAACCGGCTTTTGAAACCGCTTTTGCAATGGTATCTAAAGCATCTTCGGTTCCGTCTAATGTAGGTGCAAAACCACCTTCATCTCCAACTGCTGTGCTTAAGTTTCTATCATGGAGCACTTGTTTTAAATTATGAAAAATCTCAGAGCCCATTTGCATGGCTTGTGTGAAACTTTTTGCTTTTACAGGCATTACCATAAATTCTTGAAAAGCAATTGGAGCATCACTATGTGAGCCTCCATTAATAATATTCATCATTGGCACAGGAAGTGTATTGGCACTAACACCTCCAACATATCTATACAATGGCATACTTAGCTCATTGGCTGCCGCTTTTGCAACTGCCAACGATACTCCTAAAATGGCATTAGCACCTAATTTTGATTTGTTTGCTGTGCCATCAAGGTCAATCATTGATTGGTCAATAAGGTTTTGTTCAAACACAGATGCTCCAAGCAATTCTTGAGCAATAATAGTATTGACGTTTTTCACTGCTTTTAAAACACCTTTTCCCATATAGGCTTTTCCGCCATCACGTAACTCCACAGCTTCATGTTCACCAGTTGATGCACCTGATGGAACCGCTGCTCTACCCAAGATTCCGTTTTCGGTAATTACATCAACTTCAATAGTTGGATTTCCTCTAGAATCAAAAATTTGTCGTGCATGAATGTCAATTATAATGCTCATAAGTTTTGTTTTTTGTTAATCTATAAAACTTTAGATTGTAAATTAGCAGCTTTTATGTTCTCTATAAATTGGTCAAATAAATACCATGAATCATGTGGTCCTGGACTTGCTTCAGGATGGTATTGTACCGAAAAACAGTTTTTGCTTTTCATTGCCAATCCAGCAACTGTATGGTCGTTTAAATGCACATGTGTGATTTCAATATCTGGATGTGCTTCAGCCTCTTCTCTATTTATTGCAAAACCATGGTTTTGAGAGGTAATCTCACCTTTTCCTGTTTTTAGGTTTTTTACTGGGTGATTGATACCTCTGTGTCCATTGTGCATTTTATAAGTAGATATACCATTTGCCAATGCAATTACTTGATGCCCTAAGCAAATGCCAAACAAAGGCAAATCTCTTTTAATGATTTCTTTTGCTAAAGCTTGAGCTTCAACCAATGGCTCTGGGTCTCCAGGTCCATTTGATAAAAAATAACCGTCTGGATTAAAGGCTTGCATGTCTTCAAATGTTGTGTTGTATGGAAACACTTTTATATAGGCATCACGCTTTGCTAGGTTTTCTAAGATATTTCTTTTAATTCCGATATCTAGAGCTGCAACTTTAAAAGTTGCGTTTTCGTTGCCAAAATAGTAAGGTTCTTTGGTTGAGACTTTAGAGGCAAGTTCTAAGCCTTCCATATTTGGAATATTGGCCAATTGCTTTTTTAATTCTTCAATATTATCAACTTGTGTTGAAATAACTGCATTCATAGCTCCATGGTCTCTAATGTAACTAACCAATGCTCTTGTATCTACATCTGAAATTCCAAAGAGGTTATTTTTCTCGAAAAATGATTCCAACGAACCATGGGCTGCATCTCTTGAGTAATTATAACTAAAATTTTTACAAATAAGTCCAGCTATTTTAATGGAGTTGGACTCTACTTCATTATCATTTACACCATAATTTCCAATATGTGCATTGGTTGTAACCATTAGTTGGCCAAAGTATGAAGGATCTGTAAAGATTTCCTGATAGCCTGTCATTCCTGTATTAAAGCATACTTCGCCAAAAGCGGTTCCGCCTTTACTAATTGCTTTTCCGTAAAAGATTGTTCCATCTGCCAAAAGTATGATGGCTTTTTTGCGAGTTTGATATTTCATTTATTGTTGTGTTTTCAAGAGATTTCCACTTATTAGGAAACAAAGGTTTTGCAAAAATAATTTATACGTGTCAATTTTTAGCTATAATTCATAAAAAAAGGCGCTAAGTAATTAACGCCTTTTGAACAATTTTTCTTTTTCATGGTTAATTTGAAAAGCCATAAGTTAAAATACGATTAACATCTGCATCTTCATTAAAGGATAATTTATTCTCCTTTGCAAACTCCTGAGCAGCCTTGGCTTGATTTGATGACATTAACTCTAAAATAGTTTTCTTTTTAAGTCGGAATGGTTTAATAGAGCTTCCTTGCATAATGAAGTAAAATTCTTTTTGTACGTTTTTGTCTGTAGATCTGTTTAGCATTGGGTTGGGTGAACCCTTAACCAATTGTATTTTGTAGCCTTTGAGCAATAATAGTTTTCCAGAATCATAAATAACTTCAAAAACCCTGTTTGTACCATCGTAATAATAATTTTTAAAAACACGATTATTGATTACGAACCTATCAATATTATTGAAATTGAACGTAAAGATGGAATCTTCGGAAATTTTAGACTCAAATGTGTTTCTTTCAATATTGAAATTAATGTTTTTAAGAGAAAACTTTTGCTGATCTGATGAGTGAATAACTGCCATGTTGTTCCAATCTTTAAACAAATGCACTGAGCCTTGTACTTTTTTTGCTGGGTTTATAAATATTGAACTTGTTGATCCGTAAGATTTTGATGAGCTTGAGGCATTACCAAAAACCTGTGCACTGTTATTTTCAATATTATTGTTCTGCGCAATGCAAAATCCAGTTATCAAAGTTGCAATTAAAAAAACATACTTTTTCATTTTCTGATTTTTTAGATACTTTTTGAGCTAAAAAAAGAGAGTTTCAAACTCTCTTTTGTATGATCAATTTTTTGAGCTATACTCAAGAATTTTTCTGACATCGTTTTCTCTTTTAAAAGAGAGGTCGTTCTGTTTTGCAAAGTTTTCTACTTCTTCAACTTTAGCTTCATCTGCATTTAAAAGTTTTAAAATCTTACTTTTCTTAAGTCTGAAAGAATTAATTCCTTTATCATCTTTTAAGTAATAAAACGATTTTCTTACTAATCTATCTCTTGTTCTGTTTACCATTGGGTTTGCAGAGCCTGTGACCTCTACTATTTTAAATCCTTTAACGATAGACCATTCATCACCTTCGAAAATAATTTCGTATACTCTATTGTCGTCATCCCAATAGTAGTTTTTATAGGTTCTACCATTAATTTGAATCTTATCAATATTATTGAAACTAAATGTAAATAGTGAATCGCCTTCTACTTTAGATACAAACGCATTTTGTTTAATGTTCAAATTAATATTTCTTAATGCAAACGTTTGGTTGTCTTCTGTATAAATAACCGCATAGTTTTTCCAATCATCAAAAAGATACTCAGATCCATCAACTTGTCTTGGTGGATTAAAAAAGGTCATAGTTCCTCCATTATATCCTGAACCATGAGAAATTTTTTGCAAATTTGGGATATCACCTGCAGCTGCTCTATTAACATTATCAGAGATTTGTGCAAATGTAATACTTGTAATAAAAAAGCATAGTAGTAAGAATATTCTATTCATAACAGTTTTATAGTTAATTAAATAATTTTCGTAAATGTAATAAAATATCAAAAAAAAGGGTAAACTTTGTCCAAAGTTTACCCTTAATAAAACGTTAAAGTTTGCTTTATTCTTCTTCGTTAGTTGCTTTAGTTTCGGACACAGGAGCTGCTGCTGGCTTGCTTCCACCTCTTCGGCTTCTTCTTGTAGTTTTCTTAGCTTTTTTATCAGCATTATAAATTTCATTATAATCTACAAGTTCTATCATTGCCATATCAGCATTATCACCTAAACGATTTCCTAATTTTATGATTCTTGTGTAACCTCCTGGACGATCACCCACTTTTGCAGCTACTTCTCTAAACAATTCTGCGACAGCTTCTTTTTGTCTTAATCTAGACATAACAATACGTCTGTTGTGTGTTGTATCTTCCTTAGATTTTGTAATCATAGGCTCAACAAACTGTTTTAAAGCTTTTGCTTTTGCAACAGTTGTGTTAATACGTTTGTGCTCTATTAAAGAACATGCCATATTAGCCAACATTGACTTTCTATGCGCTGTTTTTCTCCCTAAGTGGTTTATTTTTTTTCCGTGTCTCATGACATTTGTTTTATCATCTTGCTACCAAACTCGACTTGCGAGGAGCAAAATATGATTAATTAATCTTTATCTAATTTATATTTGCTTAAATCCATTCCGAAATTCAAGCCCTTAACATTTACAAGCTCTTCAAGCTCAGTTAATGATTTTTTACCAAAGTTTCTGAATTTCATTAAATCATTTTTGTTGAATGATACTAAATCTCCTAAAGTATCAACTTCAGCAGCTTTTAAACAGTTCAATGCACGTACAGAAAGATCCATATCAATGAGTTTGGTCTTTAGTAACTGTCTCATGTGAAGTGATTCTTCATCATAAGTTTCAGTTTGTGCAATTTCATCAGCTTCTAATGTGATACGCTCATCAGAGAATAACATGAAGTGGTGAATTAATATTTTAGCAGCTTCTGTAAGTGCGTCTTGAGGGTTGATAGAACCGTCTGTCATGATTTCGAAAACCAATTTTTCGTAATCTGTTTTTTGCTCTACACGAAAGTTCTCAACACTATACTTTACATTTTTTATTGGCGTATAAATTGAATCTGTAAAGATAGTTCCCATTGGTGCTGTAGCTTTTGTGTTTTCTTCAGCAGGAACATAACCTCTACCTTTTTCAATAGTGATTTCCATATTGATGCTTACTTTAGGATCTAAATTACAGATTACTTGTTCTGAATTTAAGATTTGGAATCCAGAAATAAATTTCTGAAAATCTCCTGCAGTTATTTGGTCTTGTCCAGAGATTGAAATAGAAACCGACTCGTTGTCTATTTCATCAATTTGACGCTTAAAGCGAACTTGCTTTAAGTTAAGTATAATTTCAGTTACATCTTCAACCACACCAGCAATTGTAGAAAACTCATGCTCTACACCTTCTATTCTAACAGATGTAATAGCAAATCCTTCTAAAGAAGATAATAATACTCTTCTTAGTGCATTTCCTACTGTTAATCCATAACCAGGTTCTAAAGGTCTAAATTCGAATTTACCTTCAAAATCTGTTGAATCAATCGTGATTACTTTGTCGGGCTTCTGAAAATTTAATATTGCCATTTTTTTCTTCGTTTTGATTGTTATTTAGTTGCG
>JAGQYS010000001.1 GCA_020435965.1 Flavobacteriaceae bacterium
AAATGAAAATATTCATTTGGGCTATATCATTTATTATTTAATTTATCCGATTAAAAAATGTACATTTAAATTCCAAATCTCTTAGGCTTCCACTTAAATAAATAACAATTTTTGAAATACAAAGCCTTCCTTTCGTATAAGCATGGCAAAGATGATGCTCTAGCTAAAAGCCTAGAAAAATCTCTAGAAAAATTTGCCAAACCAACCTTTAAACGTCGTGCCCTTGAAATTTTCAGAGATAGCAATGATCTCTCGGCTGCTGCAGATCTAGGCGAAAAGATAAGAAACGGTCTCGCTGAATCGGAATATTTTATCTGTATGGCTAGTCCTGCTTATGCGAAATCCAAATGGTGTTGTCGTGAAGCTGAATATTGGCGCGATAACAAATCCATAGATAATTTTCTTATTGTTTTAACTGATGGAGAAATTCTTTGGGATGAATCTACGAATGATTTTGATTGGTCAGCTACAACTGCAATACCAAAGGAACTTTCAGGAACATTTTCGGGCGAACCCTTTTATATAGATTTTAGAAATGCAGGTCCTGAAGCAAGCTTAAACCTTGATAACCTAGAGTTTAAAAATCGTTTAGTACTCTTAGCTGCAACACTTCATAATAAAAGTATTGGCGACATGGTTGGTGAAGCTGTTAAACAGCACAAACGAACAATGCGTATAAGAAATGCAGCCATAACAACCCTTAGTATTTTGTTGTTTATAGCAGTTGCTTCTGCTATTTATGCAGTAGGTCAGAAAAACAAGGCTTTACTTTCTAATTATATAGCAAATTCTCAGGCACAATTTAATGAAGACCCAACAAAGTCCTTACGTTTGGCCGAACATGCCTATAAGTTTGCGAAATCTAAGAACCTTCCAACTGAAAATGCTGCCGAACAGCTTATTAAAGTATTTTATAGTGGCAATGGCTTTTATCAAGAGGATATGAATATTCAAGTAGATTTTGATGAAGACAATCATAGTTTATATAAAAACTCTGCAGCTTTTTTAAAGGTAAAAACCTTGAGTGATTCTATATTTCAAACCATTCCTGACGATGCATACTTGCAAGAAGCTTCGGCTCTATATTTTAACGAAACAACCAATGATGCTATTTATGCTGTAGCAAGTCAAGCAATGGACTTTCCAAGGATTTATTATTTGGATTATGACAATGCAAATTATTATATAGATTATGTTGAAATTAAACTCGATGGATTTAGTGGTTATACAGCTCACATTGAAAGTATTGCAATTTCTAAAGACGGAAAATATACACTTTTAGGTTCGGCAAATACAAAAACCGCTTTGATTGATAATGCCTTATATAAAATTCACAGCAACACCAATGTTTTTAAAGATAGAGTAATCTTAAAAACAAGTACAAATTATCCAATAAGTGCAGTACGTTTTATTGAAAATGACCACTATATAGCCACTTTGGGCTTTGATAGTCAAGATGTTAATGGAATCAGAAAAGATGTAAACAAAACGATATATTATTATAAAACCGAACCTTTTCCATATATAGAACTTATTAATGTAGATACCGAAGAAGGGAACATTTCTTTAGATGGTAAACATTTTATGGTTCCAGCTGATGAAAATAGCGAACCCTATGCATGGTTTCATTTTGCTCATGAAATAAGAGACAAAGACAACAATCTTGTTGTAGAATTTCCTGCTGCTAAAGGAGCAGATTTATATACAATAAAAAGTCCTAATGAAATATATAATCTGAATTATCAAGGTGTATTTAATGCCAAAAATGATTTACTCATTAGGTTTGATTTAGATAGAATTGACAATAGTGGTATTGCATATTGCTTTTCCGAAAATAGTGAGTTTATAAAAATTAGCTATTTAGATGGTCCTGAGCGCATTTTTTCATTGAATCCAGAATACATAATTAATCGAATCAATGATCAAGAAATTATGGGGAACATTGCTCAATTAACACAAGAAGACAAAGCCTTGTTTTTGGTTGACAATTAAAATGATTACAATTTTTCCATTAAAATTGCTGTAATAGTTTTAATTCCATCAATATAATTCCCTAAACGAATATTTTCATTTGGACTATGTTGGTTATTATCAGGATTCACAGTTGGCACTCCAACGGCTGGTAATCCTAAGGTAATAACAAATGGTGAAATCGGAATCGATCCTCCCATGGTTCTAATTTGAATAGGGTCTTTACCAAAAGCTGACTTCATTCCTTTACGAAGCCACGCTCCTATTTCAGTGTCAAATTCAGTTCTAAAGGCGCCATAAGAAACCTCAGCGTTAAAACGTGCAATTTTATCATGTGTCATACGCTCTTCTTCAGTTGGTTGGTCATCAACTAAATAATAACCTTGATTAACAATGTAATCTTTAAGTAGTTTTACCATTCTATCACCTTCTGTTTCCTTCACTAACCTAATATTTAGTTCAGCAATGGCAGATGCAGGAATTATGGTTCGCGTATTTTTACCAACCCAAGCCGATTCCATGCCTAAAATCCCTAAAGCTGGATATTGAATGGCTTCTTGAAAGTTATTTCCAATATTTTCGGTTGATGCTATACCAAAATCTTTTTGTATTTGTGCTTCATCATCAGGAACTTGTTTTAAAATTTCTTTAACCTCGTCAGTAATCGTAATGCCATCATACCAATTTGGAATTGCCACACGACCATCATCATGCCACATTGTGGCTAATAATTGTGATAATTTTCTTGCTGGATTTGGTGAGTAATTTCCATAATTTCCACTATGCAAAGGAACTCTTGGACCAAAAACTTCTAATGAGATTGTGGCTATGCCTCTTGCTCCATAACTCAAAGTTGGTTCGTTTGATAAATGTCTTGGACCATCAAAAATAACCAACATATCTGCAGCAAGTTCATTTTTATACTTGCTTACAGCTTCAGGCAATTGAGGTGAACCCAATTCTTCTTCAAAATCCATAATAACTTTTATGTTGAAGTTAGGCTGAATATTCAAATCGTTAATAATGTCCATGGCTTTTAAAAACATCATGTCTGGACCACGTGCATCAGAAGCAGAGCGTGAAAATATGCGCCAATCTCTATTGATGTTGCCGTTTAAATTGTTCCAATCTATGATGTTCCAATTACCTTTAGCATCTTGTTCTTTTAGAGCTGGAACGTAAGGATTTGGTTGATGCCATTTACTAATATCAACAGGTTGCCCATCTACTTGTAAATAGATAAGTACTGTCTTTTTTGCATTTGGATGGTTTTTTGTAGCAAGCAATAAAGGAACCGTTTCTGTCGCTAATCGTTGTGTTTTAAAGCCTCGCTGTGCAAACGCAATCTCACACCATTTTACGTTAGGTTCAATTTGCTCAGGCTGATAGGCATCGTTAGGTAAACTGAAAAATTCATGCAGTTCATCAAATGACGATTTTGCATATTTTAGGGATAACGCGTCTAAATTAAAATTTTTATTTTCCTGAGAAAAAGATACAACACATAAACTACATAATACTACACAAGAAAGGTAACTTTTGAACATGATTTTAAGGTATTTTATAATGATACTCGGCAATGAATTTACAACCTATTCTTTTATTAATTTGAATGTTTGCTCACCATTTTCAAGCTTTAATTTCAAAAAATAGACACCTGAAGCCAAATTTTTAGTGTTTAGCTGATTAGATTTATTGAACTTTGCTTCTAGTTCTTTTCCGTTAATATCGAATAATTGAAGTTTTACGTTTTTTGAATTTGTTTCAATGTTTACGACATCTGCAAAAGGATTCGGATAAATACTTACATTATTTAGCTGAGATTCTTCTATAGACAAAATACAATTAGGGTTGGTTGCTCCTTCATTGAAAAAATTACCATTCTCAACATACCAATTTTCCCAAATACCACCAGAGCCTGTATTCCAATCTGAAAGGTCAAAATAATTTTCACCTGTATTATTTCCTGAAACTTTATATACCTTAATTGCTTCATCGTTTCTATCCCATGTTAAAGGAGTTGAGGCAACACAGGTTTCGGGATCAAAATTTTCTGTACAATTAGCCTGAAGAAAATAAGCGTAACTATCATGATTTGGATAACTTCCAAATACACTTGCTTTACCATTATTATCTATGCAAACAGCAGTACGTTCGTTACAAGCAATACCAAATGATCTCATGCTATTATCTGTAGCAAAACGAGCCAAGAAAACACTATGCCTACCACGTCTGCCGCGAGCATCATAATGGGTGTCTGTCACTATACTTTCTAAAAATGGAATATCTAGAAAATCGTTGTAGCCCAAAGAAATTCTTGCTGTATATGGATTCTCAAGCGCTTGTTCACTGGTAACCGAACCGTTGGCAGCATCAAAATAATAATTCCCAAGTATTGCCATTCCAGCACTTGTTCCACCAATAACACCTTTTTTTGTATTGATGAATGCATTTAGTGCATCTTCCATGGCATTGTCTTTAAAATAATTCACATAATTAAACTGGTCTCCACCAGCAAACCAAATGCCTTCAGCATTAGTTACTTTGTTAAGTACATAAGGGTCAATAGCTCCATCTTTATTATGAATAACAAATGTTGTCACAGAGTTAATTGCAACACCAAGTTTAGAGTACATATAATCGTTATAGCCATCACTACCAGAAGCACGAAGTACAACTATATCTCCTCCATCAGTTTTGTTTAAAAACCATCGCATGGCGTTATCGTTCTCACTCGAGCCTCCCATCATACAGATACCAAAACTATGATTGGTTGTTATATCTGTAGTGCTTCCTGTAGCATATTCAGTATAGTTTTGTGAAAATGAAATTGAAGCTATAAAAAACAAATTGTAGCAGATTTTATGAATCATAATTTTAATAATTTATAACCATGAATATTTCAAATTAATTTTTATCCTCAAGTAAAGGCACAAACCTAAAGTCTCCAAATTCATGCTTTTCAAATTCCTTAGGTCCTTTTCTTATAAACAACGTCATCACTTGCACATCATCACCAACAGGAATCACTAATCGACCTCCTATTTTTAGCTGACTCAACAAAGGCTTTGGCACAAAAGGTGCTCCAGCAGTCACAATAATACCATCAAATGGCGCTTCTTCTTTAAGTCCTTTGTAACCATCACCAAAAATGAGTTTTTTAGGTCGATATCCTAATTTTGGCAAAAACTTACTCGTTTTTTTAAACAACTCCTGTTGTCTTTCAATACTGTACACTTTAGCTCCAAGTTCACAAAGTACAGCTGCCTGATAACCACTTCCTGTACCTATTTCTAAAATTTTACTTTCTTTTTTTACTTGCAACAGTTCTGTTTGAAAAGCCACTGTATATGGCTGCGAAATGGTTTGATCTGCAGCTATTGGGAAAGCTTTGTCTTGGTAAGCGTGATCTAAAAACCCAGAATCCATAAATAAATGACGTGGAATATTACCAATTGCACTTAACACAGCATCATCTTTTATACCTTTATCAACAAGCACTTTAACCAGTTGCTGACGTAATCCTTTATGTTTAAATGTATCTTTCAAAAAAAGTTGTGGTTTTAAAAACTTAAAAATAAAAGAAACATGAAGAAGTTCAAACGGTTTTTTATATTTTCTTTTTCTTTTTTCTGCTTCAAAAAAACTATTTTTGTTGAAAACAAAACCTTATGCTAAAAGCTGGTGTTCTTGGTGCTGGTCATCTTGGAAAAATTCATTTAAGACTCCTTAATCAATCCGATAAATATGAATTAGTTGGTTTCTACGATGCTGATGAAACCAATGCCAAAAAAGTAGAAGCCGAATTTGGATACAAATACTTTAATTCTATTGATAATCTTATTGATGCTGTTGACATGGTTGATATTGTTACACCTACTCTATCTCACTACGACTGTGCCATTAAAGCTATTGAAAAAGGGAAGCATATCTTTATTGAAAAACCAATAACCAATACTGTTGAAGAAGCCGAAAATATTAGAGAGCTATTGGCAAAACACAACCTTAGAGGTCAAGTTGGGCATGTAGAGCGTTTTAACCCTGCGTTTATTGCTGTAAAAGATAAGCTTGAAAACCCAATGTTTATTGAAACGCATCGCTTGGCAGAGTTTAACCCTAGAGGAACTGATGTACCTGTAGTTTTGGATTTAATGATTCATGATATTGACATTATTTTAAGTGTTGTAAAATCTAAAGTAAAACATGTGTCTGCTAGTGGAGTATCAGTTTTAAGCGAAACACCAGATATTGCCAATGCAAGGCTTGAATTTGAAAATGGATGTGTTGCCAACTTAACAGCGAGTAGAATTTCATTGAAGAATATGCGTAAAACAAGATTCTTTCAAAAAGATGCTTATATCTCTGTAGACTTTTTAGAGAAAAAATGTGAAGTGGTTAAAATGAAAGATGCTCCTGAAACTCCTGGAGACTTTGATATGATTTTGCAAAATGCCGAAGGTGTTAAAAAACAAATCTATTTTGACAATCCAAGCATTGCAAATAACAACGCTATTTTAGATGAGTTAGAAACCTTTGCTCATGCCATAAACACTAATACATCACCAGTTGTAACACTTCATGATGGCACTGAAGCCTTACGTGTTGCAACCCAAATAATTAATAGTTTTTAAAATATAAAAAGAATGAAAAACGTAGCAGTTATAGGAGCTGGAACGATGGGAAACGGAATTGCTCACACGTTCGCTCAAAGCGGATTTAAAGTACAACTTATTGATATCAGTGAAGCCTCACTAAAAAAGGGCATTAATACCATTACAAGCAACTTAGATAGAATGGTTGCTAAAGAAAAAATTACTGAAGCTGATAAAGAAACAACATTAGCTAATATCTCAACATTTACAAATATTACAGAAGGTGTTGAATACGCAAGTCTTGTAGTTGAAGCAGCCACTGAAAATGTTGATTTAAAAATGAAAATTTTCAAGCAATTGGACGAAGCTTGCCCAGAAGACACAATTTTAGCTACCAACACCTCCTCAATTTCCATTACACAAATCGCTGCAGTGACTTCAAGACCAGACATGGTTATTGGAATGCATTTTATGAATCCTGTTCCAATAATGAAATTGGTAGAAATTATAAGAGGCTACAATACAAGTGATGAAGTGACTAAACTCATCATGGATTTATCTACAACATTAGGTAAAATTCCTGTTGAAGTAAACGACTATCCTGGCTTTGTTGCTAATAGGATTTTAATGCCAATGCTTAACGAATCTATTGAAACCCTTTACAATGGTGTTGCAGGAGTTAAAGAGATTGATACTGTGATGATGCTAGGTATGGCTCATCCAATGGGACCATTACAATTAGCAGATTTTATTGGTTTAGATGTATGTCTTTCAATATTAGAAGTAATGTATGATGGCTTTAAAAATTCTAAATATGCGCCTTGCCCATTATTAGTAAACATGGTTAGAGCTGGAAAACTAGGTATAAAGTCTGGTGAAGGTTTTTATGACTATTCTCAAAGTAGAAAAGCTGAAAATGTAGCTAAACAATTCAATTAATCAGAATTGGCAAAGATTATTCCATTTAAAGCAGTGCGTCCAACACGAGATAAAGTGAGCTTAGTAGCGTCTCGCTCTTACCAAACTTATACTCAAGCCGAACGTGAAGCGCGTTTAGATTATAATCCGTTTTCTTTTTTGCACATTGTAAATCCTGGTTATAAATACCACTTAGAACTTAAAGGTGAAGAACGATATAAGCTTGTAAGAAATAGATATCTAGAGTTTAAAGAAGATCATATATTTATACAAGATAGGCACTCTGCATATTATGTATATAAAATTGTAAATCGAGAAGGAAACGTTTTTAATGGCATAGTTGCTGCAGCAAGTATTGAAGATTATAAAAAGGACATCATTAAAAAGCATGAAGATACCATAGAGTATCGTGAAAATGTTTTTAAAGAGTACTTAAAAACAGTAGGCTTTAATGCTGAACCTGTACTGCTTACCTATCCTGACAATGCTAAGATTTCTGAAATAATTTTAGAGAAACAAAAAGAACGTGCCGAATTTGAGTTTACTACCACATATAGAGACACACATTATTTGTGGATTATTGACGATGCCAAAAAAACAGAAGTTTTAAAAACTGAATTTTCTAAAATAAAACGCCTCTATATTGCAGATGGTCATCATCGCTCAGCATCATCAGTATTGTTATCTGATGAATTTAGAGGTGAATACGCAAGTGAGTCTTACAACTACTTTATGAGTTATTTAATTCCTGAATCTGAATTACTAATTCATGAGTATAATCGCTTAGTGAAAGACCTAAATGGAATGAGTAAAGAAGCTTTTTTAATTGAGCTTGATACGATGTTCAGGATTGAAAATAGAGGAAAAACACTCTATAAACCATCAAAAAAGCATCACTTCAGTATGTATTTGGATGGCGAGTTTTACTCGTTATATCTAAGAAAAGACATCTATTCAATTAATAATGCTCTTGATGCTTTAGATACACAAATTTTATATAAAACCATCTTACAACCCATCTTAGGGATTAATGATATGCGCAACGACCAACGTTTAGATTATTCGCATGGAAAAAGCGACTTAGTTACTATTAAAACCAAAGTAGATAGTGAAGAATTTAAGGTAGGTTTTGGGCTTGTACCAATTACCATTAACGAACTTAAATCTATTGCAGACGAACATTTAATCATGCCACCTAAAAGTACTTTTATTGAGCCCAAACTTAGAAGTGGTGTTACAATTTATGAGTTTTAAAATGAGTATTTCAGAACAACTGTTAAACATAAAAAGCCAACTCCCAAAGCATGTTACTTTAGTTGCTGTTTCAAAAACGAAGCCTATTAAAGACATTTTAGAAGCTTACAACTCTGGACAACGCATCTTTGGTGAGAATAAAATTCAGGAAATGGTTGAAAAACAAGAGCAGTTACCTGAAGATATCCAATGGCATATGATTGGTCATGTGCAACGCAACAAAGTAAAATACATGGCAAGTTTTGTAAGCCTAATTCATGGTGTAGATAATTTTAAACTCCTTAAAGAAATAAACAAACAAGCCCAAAAACACAACCGAATTATAGATTGCTTGTTTCAGCTTAAAATTGCTGAAGAAGATTCAAAATTTGGGATGACCCAAAATGATATTGAAACCATTATTAGTTCTGAAGAATTTTCAGAACTAAAACACATTAACATTGTAGGTTTAATGGGAATGGCTACATTTACTGATAACGAAAATCAAATAAAAAAGGAATTTAATTATTTGAAATCTGCATTTGATGTATTGAACTCCAAAGAATTATTTAATTTTAAATTAGAAATTGTTTCCATGGGAATGAGTGGAGATTATAAATTAGCAATCGCTTGCGGAAGCAATATGGTAAGAATTGGAAGTAGTATTTTTGGTGAAAGACAATATATAAATTAGTAAAGTTATTTACGCAATATTAGACATAGAAACCACTGGAGGAAAGTACAATGAAGAAGGCATTACTGAAATTGCCATCTACAAATTTGATGGCCATAAAGTTGTAGATCAGTTTATAAGTCTTATAAATCCTGAAAGGGAAATTCAACCTTTTGTGGTTAATCTCACCGGAATTAACAACAGCATGCTACGAAATGCACCTAAATTTTACGAGGTAGCCAAACGTATTGTTGAAATAACAGAAGATTGTATTGTAGTTGCTCATAATGCAAAGTTTGATAACCGAATCCTTAAAACCGAATTTAAACGCTTAGGGTTTGAGTACAAAAAACGTACACTTTGTACTGTTGAGCTTGCCAAACAACTTATTCCTGGACAGCAATCATATAGCTTAGGAAAATTAACTCGCTCATTAGGTATTCCTGTGAGTGATAGACATCGTGCTTCAGGCGATGCCTTGGCTACAGTAACTTTATTTAAAATGTTATTGGCAAAAGACTCTGGAAAAAGCATCATCAAAGATGCTATTAGATTAGAACCTAAACTGCAGATAGAACCAAGGTTAAAGGATATTATTGATGATCTACCATCCATAACTGGTGTGTATTATTTTCATAAAGAAGATGGAGAAATCATTTACATTGGTAAGAGTAAAAATATTAAAAACCGCGTCAACCAACACTTTACCAGCACAACACCAAAGTCCAAAAAAATGCAGCTGCAAGTGAGCGCAGTAACTTATGAAACTACAGGAAGCGAACTCGTTGCCTTATTAAAAGAAAGTGAAGAGATAAAGCGTAACAAACCCATTTACAACAGAGCACAGCGACGTACAATTTTTACTCATGGTCTGTTTAGTTTTATAGATGGTAATGGCTATTTAAACTTAAAAGTTGCTAAAGTAAACGGAAAAGAAAAACCCATTACAACATTTGCTAATCTGCAAAGTGCTAAAAGTTTTATATCCAAAACTGTTGATGAACATAATCTTTGTCAAAAATTAACAGGAATATATCCAACAAAAAGCAATTGTTTTAATTACACTATAAAAAAGTGTCATGGAGCATGTATTAATTATGAAGATCCTGAATTTTATAATGAACGAACTTCAAAAATAATACACCATCATAGTTTTGAAAATCAAAATATGGTTATTATTGATTATGGTAGAGAGCATGACGAACGCAGTGCTATTTTGATTGAAAATGGAGTTTATAAAGGTTTTGGTTTTTATAATTTAAACTATCAAATTAATAATATCGATATCTTAAAAAGCATCATCACTCCTATGCAACATAACAGAGATACTCAACATATTATACAAAGTTATTTGCGCCAAAATAAACGCCTTAAAATTTTAAAATTTTGATATCTATCTTAAATTCTTAATCTTTTCTTACATTTGATTAAATGGAAAATGACAGCAAAAACAATAATAAAGAAGGCTGGAAGCATAAGCTTCACGAGATTCTTTATGAAGCAGATACTCCAAAAGGAAAGATTTTTAATATTGCTTTGTTTATTGTAATTATAACAAGCATCATTCTGGTAATGCTAGAAAGCATTCAAGAAATAGATAAAGAATATCATGATTTCCTTAATATCTCCGAATGGATTATTACCATTCTTTTTACAATTGAATATATTGCAAGAATTATTGCTGTTAAAAAACCCCTCAAGTATATTTTTAGCTTTTATGGGATTATAGATTTACTTTCAACTATTCCAAAATACTTATCCTTTTTCCTAGTTGGCTCACATTCACTTGTAGCCTTAAGAGCACTGCGCTTAATGCGTATTTTTAGAATTCTAAAACTTGCAAGGTTTATTGGTGAATCTACAAATTTAGTGAGAGCTTTTAAGTTAAGTCGCGCCAAAATATCAGTATTTATACTATTCGTTTTTATACTTTGTGTTATTCTCGGAACTATTATGTATTTGGTAGAAAGTGGGCAAAATAGTGGTTTTACAAGTATTCCTAGAAGTGTGTATTGGGCTATTGTAACACTAACAACTGTTGGTTATGGCGATATTGCTCCTGTTTCAGCACTAGGCCAGTTTATATCATCATTTATCATGCTCATGGGTTATGCCATTATTGCAGTACCTACTGGAATTGTTAGTGCAGAAGTAGCAACTATGAGTAAACGCAGTCGTAATACTCACACAAATACGCAAGCCTGCCCTAACTGTATGGCCATTTATCATAATGATAATGCTGAATATTGTTACAAATGTGGTGGACGTTTAAATGATGAGTAAATTCCTTATTTCAATTATTGGACCAACTGCAATTGGAAAAACTTCTTTAAGTATTAAACTAGCTCAGTTTTACAAAACCGAAATAATCTCGGCCGATTCCAGACAGTTTTACAAAGAAATGCAAATTGGTACAGCAGCACCAACCAAAAACGAATTAAGTCAAGCGAAACACCATTTTATCCATCATAAATCCATTAAAGATGATTACAATGTTGGAAGCTTTGAAAAAGATGCCTTACAATTATTAGAAACTTTGTTTGAAAAGCATAACGTGGTTATAATGGTAGGTGGTTCAGGTTTGTATATTGATTCTGTAACCAAAGGATTGGATAATTTTCCTGAAGTAGATGCTTCAATTAGAAAACAACTCAACACAGAATTGAAGTTAAAGGGTCTATCTACTTTGCAACAAAAACTAAAAGTATTAGATGAAGTTTCCTACAATACAATTGCAATAGATAATCCACATCGTGTTATAAGGGCTTTAGAAATTTGTATAGGAACAGGACAACCTTATTCTTCTTTTCTAAATAAAAGTAAAAAAGATCATAGAAAATTTAAAACCATTACTATTGGTCTTACTGCTGAGAGAGAAACCATTTACAATAGAATAAATGAGCGCGTAGATTTGATGTTTAAAGAAGGTCTCCTGCATGAGACAGAATCCTTAAAAGAATACAAACACCTTAATGCACTAAATACTGTTGGCTACAAAGAATTGTTTAATTATTTTGATGAAGAATATGATTTGGATTTTGCCATTTCAGAAATTAAAAAAAATACCAGACGTTTTGCAAAACGACAAACTACTTGGTTTAAAAAAGACGATACTATAAAATGGTTTGACTATCAATATAAACTAGAAGAAATTATAGATTATATAAACAAAAAAACCCAGTTAGAAGCATAAGGCTTCAACTGGGTTTTAACTTAATTTGGAAATAATTTTAAGCTTTTTGGTTTACAACAAGCCTAAAACCTTCGCCATGTATGTTCAATATTTCTACGTTTTCATCAACTTTTAAGTACTTTCTTAATTTAGCAATATAAACATCCATACTTCTTGATGTAAAGTAGTTATCGTCTCTCCATATTTTTGTTAAAGCAAGTTCACGAGGCATTAAATCATTTTCGTGCAATGCTAGTAAACGCAACAACTCGTTTTCTTTTGGCGATAATTTTACAGGCTCGCCTCCTTTGTATTTTAAAAATCTAAGCTTTGAGTTTAAGTGAAAGTTACCTATTTCAAACTCAAACTGTTTACTATCTGCAACACTATCTGTAGCTTTACGTTGCATGATAGCCTTAATTTTCATAAGCAAAACTTCACTGTCAAAAGGCTTGTTTAAGTAATCGTCTGCTCCTACTTTATAACCTTTTAGGACATCTTCTTTCATAGCTTTTGCTGTCAGGAAAATTATTGGGACATCAGCGTTTTTTTCACGAATTTCTTTTGCTAAGGTAAAACCGTCTTTGTAAGGCATCATGACATCTAAAATACATAAATCGTAATTGTCTTTCTTGAACTTCTCAAAACCTTCCATTCCATTTTTGGCATGAACAACTTCATAATCATTCATCATTAAATAATCTTTAAGAACGGTTCCAAAATTTGGATCATCTTCAACTAATAATATTTTCTTGTTTGTTTCTTCCATAACTTTCTTATGATATTAATGGTAATTTTATAATAAAGGTGCTACCCTTTCCTTTTTCACTTTCTACACTTACATGACCTGAATGGTCATCAACAATTCTTTTTACATAAGCTAAACCTAGTCCATGGCCTTTTACGTTGTGTACGTCTCCTGTGTGCTCTCTATAAAATTTCTCGAAAACTCTTTTTTGCACAGATTTAGTCATACCGTTTCCTTGGTCACTTATTTTGAGAATGATACTATTGCCTACATTTTCTGTAACTACAGTTATTTTCGGTTCGTCATCAGAGTACTTTACAGCATTATCCAATATATTAACTATAACGTTTGTAAAGTGAGTTTCGTTTGCTAAAACCGAAGATATTGACGCATCTAAATGTGTTTCAATATATCCATTTCTATCCTCTACAATGAGTTCGATATGTGTGATGGCATCTTCAATTAGTTCGTGCAAATCAACCTTATCTTTACTTATGTTAAGTTCGTTTTTTTCTAGTTTAGATATTCTTAATACATTCTCAACTTGAGCATGCATACGTTTATTTTCGTCTTTAATCATTTTTAGGTAGCGCCTTACCTTCTCTTCGTCGCCAATAATTTTAGGGTTTTTTATGGCATCGAGCGCTAAATTAATTGTAGCTATTGGTGTTTTAAACTCATGTGTCATATTATTGATGAAATCCGTTTTAATCTGCGATATTTTACGTTGTTTTATCAATTGGTATATGGCACTTGAGTAAGCAATAATGATTATACTTGTAAAAATGAATGACAGTAATGCCATACCTATAATAGAAGATAAAACAACCTTACTTCTTTCTGGAAAATTAACATATAGTGTATATTCACTTTCGTTGTTGTTGTCCAAAAATATTGGAACACCAAAAGTAGATTCTTTTACTAGTTCAAAATTATCAGTTTGAACTTTAGTTGCTAAATCTTTATGGTATATGGCATATTCAAAATTAATATCTATATCGTTTTCCTTTAGTTTTCTAGCTAATAAATCTGATAAGTCTTTTTTTGAAACCCTTTGGTGTATTGGAGAGCGTTTTGCCATATCCTTATAAGTACTTTCAAACATAACCTCCTTACTACGTGAAATTTGTGCAGATTGCATCAGTAGGGCTTCAGGGGAAACCTCTAAAGATTGAGTCTCACCTTTTCCATCCAGCATTTGCGTTTCATTTTTACTAGTAATTCTAGTTTCACGCTCGTTAGATATCCTAGTCACATTAATACTATCTAAACCAATGTCAATGAACGATGGAATCTTGAAGTTTTCTTCTAAGATTCCGTTTCTATAAATGAGCATTTCATTAGAGTTTACATCGTCTTGAATAATCCAAAGATTTCTAATGTCTGTGGTATCAACTTTAACACCTTTTTCAGCCATCAACTCCCTGAATCTAAACGCATACTCCTTGTATTCACGTTCTTCAATGGTTGTTGATGTAGTACTCAAAACGCGTTTTACTTTGTAAGTAAATTGCTCTTCTTCATTTTTTACTGTATTGTTAATATGGTAAGCTTGTACAAGGATTATACCTATAAGAGACAAGCTCATCAACATAACCAACAAGACAAATAACTTCTTACTCATTGCTCAAAATTAACATTTTAACATTTAGTAGTAGTAGCTTTTAACCTTACCTTAACAAAAATGTTAAAATTTAGGTTTTATTGATATTTTTTAAGGATTTCTCGATGGATTTTTTTCACTTGTGATTTTGTGTAATCAAGGCTAATATTCTCTATTACAAAATCAGACAGTTTTATTTTTTCCGCATCACTCCATTGGTTTTTAATAATAGCCTCCACCTTTTCTGCTGTTGAGTTATCGCGCTCTATAACTCGTTTTATTCTTATGTTTTCTGGAGCCACTACTGTTATGGTTAAGTCTAATGATTTATAGCTTCCATTTTCAAAAATGATTGCAGCTTCTTTAATAACATAAGGCGTTGTTTGCTTTTTTAGCCATCGTTTAAAATGTGACGCAACCTTTGGGTGTACAATGCTATTCATTTGTTCTAGCAATGATTTGTCGTTGAATATTTTACTAGCTACAAATGGCTTGTTTAGGTTATTATTTTTATAAGTATCTTCACCAAATATTTGAATCAATTTACGTTTGATTACTTTTGAACGGTTCATTAAAGCTTTAGCCTCAACATCAGCAATATAAATAGGGACACCTAATTCCTTAAAATAGTTGGCAACTGTTGTTTTTCCACTTCCAATGCCTCCTGTAAGCCCTACTACTTTTGGTTCTGATTTCATTATAATATAATAAATTCAATTGATTTTGTACCTAACCTTAAATTTCTAACATTATTTGGTTGTTTTTTAATTAATGGCACCAACTTGTTATTTATAGCGTCCAATTTGCTATAATCACACTCAACCCTAAAGCTATTTGGAGATATCTCTTTATAATTGTCCAAACTTGTATAAAAAATGACTTCAATTTCTTTGGGAAAATATTTAATATTGACATTCTCAGGTAAATTTGTTACAACTATAGGTACAAAAAGAGAACCTTCTGTAAACTTCTTGACTGCACCGCTAACCAAAACCTTACTTTCAGAAAATTTAACATCTGGATTATTTTCTGGCATCTTTAATTTAATTGATGCATTAATATCTGAATTTATATTGTTTAAATCAAAAAGCATAGTTTCTATTTTGTTAATAGAATCTAAAGCTGTTTTTGCGCCAATTACTTTTATCGAGTCTGGTTCCAGTTTATATGTTTCATCAATATCAAATCCTGTTGCATACTTTACATTTTCGTTAAGAACAACTGGAATAGTTTTCACAAAATATGAATCGTACTGAAAATTTATAGTATCTGGACTTATTCCATTTATTTTTACGTTTGTATTAAATTGATTGACAACATTTTGGAATTGGTTGTTTTTTGTCCATTGATAGAAAGTTGGCGTTTTTGTTAGTTGCCTAAAATCTACTTTAAGTTTTGGTTCTACAAAATAGTATTTGAGCAGGTTAAAGCCATAGGTTGTTAAGGTAACATCTATAAAATGGAGTGAATCTTTTAAAATGACATCTTCTTCAGGAATATTGAGCATTTCAATATTAAAAGGAATGGTTCTTGTATAATCTTTAGAAAGTTTTGTCAAAAATGAAAATAAAAAAGCCAATAAGATAAACAAAGCCAAAATATTTACTCTTTTGCTTTTGTATAGTTTTGATAATTTGCTTTTTAAAATTGACATTATTTAAGTTTAAAAAATAACTCGGGAAATCTTTCTTCTATATGAGTCTTTGATCTCTTTAGTTTTAATGTGGATTTAACAAAGCCATATCCATAACCGAAAAATTGAATACAGATGGCATATAGCGACATTAAGGCGACCGTTATGCTTTTTGTTTTTAATAATGCCAATATAAAAGCTACAAAAAAGTAAATGACGAATATTACCATTAAAAAATATATATCGAAAAAACAAAGCGATAAAGCCAATAAAAACCCAAAACAGAAAACACTTGGAAACCAATAGGTTATTTTTTTGGTTTTGGGATGCCAGGCGTTTAAAATTGGTCTTACCATTCCAAATTTATGTACCTGTTTATAAAACTTTGACCATGATATTCTGCGTTTATGGTAAACAAAGACATTTTCATAAAGCCTTGTTTTAAATCCTAACTTTGTAAGCCTAATTGATAAATCTGGATCTTCACCTGGATGAATATTACCAAATCCATTAGTGGCTTCAAATGCTTTTTTAGAAATCCCCATATTAAAACTTCTTGGCTGAAATACACCAACACTAGCCTTCTTTCCTCTTATACCACCTGTTGAAATGAAAGATGTCATAGCAAAATTAATTGCTTTCTGAATATTTGTAAAAGATTCATCTGCAGCGTCTGGGCCACCAAAACAATCTACATAGTTTTTATTTAAACTTTTTATTGCTTCAGTAAGATATTGATTTGGTAAAATACAATCGGAATCCAAAATGATAAAGTAATTACCTTTGGCATGTTTCATACCAAAATTTCTGGAATCGCCTGGTCCCGAATTAGGTTTATAAAAATAAGAGATATTCAATTTATTACTAAAACATTGTACAACTTCATCAGATTTTATATTTGATCCATCTTCAACAATTACTATTTCAAAATCCTTATTGCCTTGCAAAGAGACGAAACTCTGAAGAAGTTCTTTGGTTTCTTCTGGTCTGTTGTATACAGGAATAATAAACGAAATGTCCTTTGTTGTCATACTAAACAAAGGTAATTAAAGAAGATTAAACTAAGACATAAAAAAAACCTCAAAACTTAGTTTTGAGGTTTTTAATTTTATTTAAAAAAGTATTTTACTTTTTAAGAATTTTAAGAGTTTCAACAGTATCATTGATTCTAACTTTTACAAAGTAAGGCCCAGATTGTAATGAAGACATATCTAATTCTCCTCTTTGTACATTCATTTCAGTACGCATTACTTCTTGACCTAACATATTAAACACAGACACATTTTGAATGTTTTGTTGTGCTTTTAATGTTAATTTATTTTTAACTGGGTTAGGGAAATATGATAAGGCAACTTCTTCTTCAAATGATTGATTAGATAAAGAAGGATCAAAATAACCAATATCAAAAGTATCTTCATCACCAGTTCCCCAAGTGTCAACTTGTAAATAATAAGTTCCAGCTGCTAAAGTTGTAACAATCTCTGACAAATAGTTTGACCCATCAACATCGTCATTACATGCTATTTCAGTAAAGGTAGTCATATCACCACAATCAGAAGCAGAATATAAAGCCATTACAGTATCAGTAGCTGTTCCATCGCTATAATTTGTTGTAAGTGTCACTTCAGCTCCTGCAGTTGTAAATTTAAACCAAACCGATTGGTCTGTTGATTGACTAAATGACCAACAAGCTCCTGATGGTTCGTTAGTTTCTGTAGTAGCTAAAAAATTATTATAAGTTCCGCCTGTAGATGGTGTTCCTACCATAGACGTTAAATCAATAGCACTACAAGCCGAGTCATTTACAGGTCCTGTAGCAAAATTATAAGTAGCACTCCAAGCAGTAGGACCTCCAGAACAATTTGTTCTAACATATAAATCATAATTAGTTGAAGGAGATAAACCAGAAGCTGTATCTGTGGTTATTCCAGTTGCAGTTGTGCCACTATCTACTGGCGTATCAACATCTGGGTCTTCACCATCGTTCATAACAGCCCAATCATAACCACCAACTTCTAAAGCTACACTTCCCCAACTTAAATCAATAGCACTTCCTGTAAAATTTGTTGTGCTTAAACTACCAGGTGCATTACATGTTGATGAAGCTGCAACGTTTATATCATCAATATACCAATTATCTCCATCATCATTTGTATGAACAAAAGCAATGTAAATTGTCATGCCATCATAAGCACTTAGATTCACAACTTTTTCTTCATATACATTATAAGTTGTATTTAAAGTCGCTTCTGTCCAAGTTTGAACTGTAGTGAAATCTCCAGGAGTAGTTTGTGAATTAGTTGAAACTCGTATTTGATAAACAGAATTATATACTGGAGAATAAGCTTGTCTGGTATAAAAACTTAATTCAGTAGCAGAAACACCTGTTAAATCAATAGCAGAGGTTACTAACCAATCTTCTTTAGGTTGCCCAGCATCAGTAGCATCATATCTAATATATGCTGAATTTGAACCAGAGTTAGCGGTTGTGCTAATTTGCCAAACTTGAGCAGCACCAAAGCCGTTTTCAAAACTTGCCCAACCAGTAGGAGGTACAACACCGCCTTCAAAACCTTCGGTAAGTTGTGCGCTAGATTGCCAATTAAAGGCAATTAGTAAAATAAATAATAAAGTAATTTTTTTCATAATAGGTATGTTTATTAAGATTAATAAGGTTTTTAACAGTCTAAATTTATACTATTAAATCACAATAGCATGATTACTAATATATTAATCGATTATATACCAAATATATCGATTAATTGTTAATAAAAAAAAATGAAAGGTTGGCTTTTTCCGATTAAAAATTACTAAACCAATTTAAGAATGGGTTATTCTTTGATGAAATGTTCCATCACAGCATCACTAACTCCCATATTACTAAAACCACCATCATTATATAGGTTTTGTAGTGTGACACGCTTAGTTAAATCACTAAATAATGTCACCGTATAGTTTGCACAATCCAATGCTGTTGCGTTACCAAGAGGCGACATTTTCTCAGCATAAGCTATAAAACCATCAAAACCTTTTACACCTTGTCCTGCAGTAGTTGGTGTTGGTGATTGTGAAATAGTATTGACACGTACTTTTTTATCGCGTCCAAAAAAGTAACCAAAACTACGTGCTATACTCTCTAAATAAGCCTTGTTGTCTGCCATGTCATTATAGTCAGGGAATACACGTTGAGCAGCCATATAAGTTAATGCAACTATACTTCCCCATTCATTCATGGCATCTGCTTGGTATAAAGATTTCATTACCTTATGAAATGACATCGCTGAAACATCTGTCCCTTTTTGCGTCCAATCATAATTCTGGTCTGTATAATGTTTGCCTTTTCTAACGTTAACAGACATACCTATGGAGTGTAATACGAAGTCTAATTTCCCACCCAAAATTTCCATGGATTGCTCTACAAGGTTTTTTAAGTCTTCTTCTGAAGTAGCATCTGCTGGAATAATTTGCGAACCTGTTTTTTCTGCCAATTCATTAATTTGTCCCATTCGCATCGCAATAGGAGCATTAGTCAGTACAAACGTACCTCCTTCTTCATGAACGCGTTCTGCTGTTTTCCAAGCAATTGAGTTAGCGTCTAAAGCTCCAAATATGATTCCTCTTTTTCCTTTTAGTAAATTGTATGACATGGTTCTTTTATTTAGTTGTTAGTTGATTTTAATTTCAAAGATACTATTAATTCAATAATTGCTTGGCATGCGCAATGGCTGAAGTTGATATTTTTTTACCACCAAGCATTTGTGCAATTTCCACTATACGCTCGTCTTGATTTAATTTTACCAGATGGGTAGTGGTTTTATCATTAATATCTTCTTTATATACTTTAAAATGGTTGTCGCCTTTAGCAGCAATTTGTGGTAAATGTGTTATTGAAAACACTTGCATTGATCTACTCATTTGATGCATAATATCTGCCATTTTTGTAGATATTTCACCCGAAACTCCAGTGTCTATTTCATCAAACATAATGGTTGGTAAATTCATGTACTTAGTTAAAATTGATTTTATAGCGAGCATAATCCTTGATAATTCGCCTCCAGAGGCTGCTTTTTTTAATGGTAAAAACTCACTTCCCTTGTTAGCGCTAAAAAGCAATTCAATGGTATCTTTACCGTTGGAATAAAATTCATCAGACAGTTTTAAATCAATTTTAAATTTAGCATTTGGCATTCCTAAATCAATTAAAATAGACTCCATTTGTTGGATAAATTCAGGGATTACTTTTTTTCTATTTTCATGTATTGCTTTTGCTAATTCATCCAGTTTTTTAGTTTGCAACTTGATTTCTTTTCCCTTCTTGTTAGTGTCATCATCAATCGTTTCATAAGATTGAACTTTCTCATCTAATTCATTTTGAATGGATAAAAGCTTATCAATACTTTCAGCACTATGCTTTTGCATTAAATTATTTATAATCCGAAGTTTAGCGTTGACTTCTTCTAAACGAACTGGGTTTAGCTCCAAACCGTCTTGTAATTCTTCAATTTCAGATTGCAAATCATCCAACTCAATATAGCTACTAACTATTCTATTATATAATTCTTCATAAGCTTTGGAAATACCTGAAAGTTTGGCAAAACTTGATTTTAATGCAGATAAGTTTTGTAAAACACCTACTTGCTCTTCGTTTAACAATTGGCTAGAAAGGCTTAATTCTTCTGTAACAAACTCAACATTACTTAAAGTCGATTGCTCTTCTTCTAAGTCTTCAAGGTTAACAGTTTTAAGTTCAGCTTCCAATAGTTCATTTAGCAAAAATGAATTATAATCATGTTCTTTAATTGCTTCGCTTTTTTGTTTAAACAATGCTTCCAGATTCTTTAATTTGGTTTTATATTCAGAAAGATTGTGTTTATAATCTGAAAGAATATTTTGATTTTTTGCCAAGGCGTCCAAAATATCAAACTGAAAATCATTATTAGTAAGCTCAAGTGTTTGATGCTGTGAATGGATATCTATTAAATGTTCGCCTAAAATTGAGAGTATGTTTAAATTTACTGGAGAATCATTTACAAAAGCACGTGATTTACCTGAAGGTAAGATTTCACGCCTTATTATGGTTTCGGGTTCGTAGTCTAAGTCTTCTTGTTTAAATATTTCTTTTAAGTCGTAATTTGCTATATCAAAAGTGGCTTCAACAATGCATTTGCTAGAAGCATCATTAATTACTGATAAGTCAGCGCGTTTACCTAAAATTAATGATAAACCTCCTAGTAAAATTGATTTTCCAGCGCCAGTTTCTCCAGTAATAATGGATAATCCGTTATTGAAACTAACATGAAGGCTTTCAATTAAGGCATAATTTTGTATGGTTAGTTTGGTTAGCAACTTGACAGAAAATTTGATAAATATTTGAATTACTAAAATAGTAATACTTACTCAAATAATGTAACTTTTAGAAATCAATATTTCTCCATTTGCTGGAGTGCATGGGAGCGATTTTAGAAAGAGTAGTTACTAATTTCGTGATGTCAACACTAGGCCCTTCTGAGAAAATTTCTTCTATTTCATCTGCTTTAGCATCAAAAAACACACGTAGAATGAATGAGTTTGGACGTCGTGAATTCATTGTTTGAAAACTTGTTAAAGCATTTGAGATGGTTTCTTTTCCTTTTTTTGGGTTTTCATACATATTATCCAAGCCCATTCTGTGGTAATTGTAAAGTACTTCTCTATATTCTTTATACGTAGGAGACATAATGTTATCTAGAAGTGCACTTCTGGTTTGATCGCCTCCTGATGGTGGTTCCCAGCCTTTTGCACTATTTTGCTGCGAATAGCCTACAATGGTTCTCGCTTGTTCATAATAAGATTGGCCTCCATTACGCTCAAATGTATCTGCGTCCATTGCTAAAATCATGTACACATGAAAAGCAATAACTGATACTAAATTAGACTCAAATTGTGTTGGGCTAAAATTTAGATTTTGAAATTCTAAATATTGAAAATTAAAGTCTCTATCGTTAAAATTATAAATTGGAGATTCGTAAGTTGAGTTATAAATTGGACGTGACGATTGTACTTGAATGGATGCTTGAAAGGAGTCGCTATTATAATCTTCAATAATAATGACCATACTTGCATTGATACGCTCTTGAGGAGCAACGGTTTTATTAGTCCATTGTGTGTTGTTTACAAATTCTTGAAGTTGTTTCTCTAATGTTTTGAAAACTTGTACATTTTCATTTCCTGTTTGTTGTGCATTGACAACGAGGTTACAGTTTAGTTCTTGAGAAAAAGCTGTTAGAGTAAAAATGAATGAGAGTATAAATAAACAATTACGCATCGATGAGTTTTAGTATTTCGCCTAAAATATCCTGAGCTACTTCTGCTTTGGATTTTAAGTTATAATTAGTAATATTTTCTTCACTATCTATTAAGGTAACCTTATTTGTGTTTCCACCAAAACCAGCACCTTTGTCACTTAACGAATTTAAAACAATTAAATCTAAATTTTTAGTTTTTAGCTTTTTAATTGCGTTTTCAATTTCGTTATTAGTCTCTAAAGCAAAACCAACTAAGAGTTGTTTCTTTTTTATTTTACCAAGCGAGGCTAATATATCTTTTGTTTTTTCTAGCTCTAATGTTAACGTTGCATCTTTCTTTTTTATTTTTTTATCTGCAACATATTTCGGTTTATAATCTGCAACTGCTGCTGAAAGAATGGCAACATCTGAATTTTTAAAATAAGCATGCACTGCTTCATACATATCATTGGCACTCACAACAGGAATAACTTTAATAGTGTCATTATCTGTTTTCTGATGTGTTGGTCCAGAAACTAAAATCACCTCAGCACCTAAATTGGCAGCTGCCTTAGCAATTTCAAAACCCATTTTTCCGCTAGAGTGATTGCCTATAAACCGAACTGGATCAATGGCTTCGTAGGTTGGTCCTGCTGTAATGAGTATTTTTTTATTGTAAAGAGGCAACCCTTTTATGATATGATTTTCTAAAAATTTAATAATATTCTCTGGTTCAGCCATTCTGCCTTCACCAACCAAACCACTCGCTAATTCTCCAGATTCAGCAGGAATCATGATGTTGCCAAAACTCTCTAAAGTACTCAAAGAGGCTTTTGTAGATTTGTGTTTGTACATATCTAAATCCATTGCTGGTGCAAAATACACTGGACATTTTGCAGATAAATAGGTTGCCAAAAGGAGATTGTCACTGTTTCCAGTTGCCATTTTTGACAGTGTATTTGCAGTAGCAGGAGCTATGAGGAAAAAATCTGCCCAAAGACCAAGTTCAACATGATTGTTCCATGTGTCATTTTCATTATCGTCATTAATAAATGATGATAGTACTGGATTTTTAGATAATGTTGATAAGGTTAAAGGTGTAATGAAGTCTTTTGAAGCAGGTGTCATAACGACCTTTACGTTAGCACCTGCTTTAATAAATAGCCTCACTAAAGAGGCAGTCTTATATGCAGCAATACCAGCAGTTATGCCTAATAGTATATTTTTGCCGCTTAGAATAGACATGAGTTATACTTCTTGAGAGTCTTCCTCAGTGTTTCTGTAGTAAATCTTGTCTTTTAACCATTCTTGAACAGCAAGAGCGTGAGGTTTAGGTAGTTTTTCATAAAACTTAGATACTTCAATCTGCTCTTTGTTTTCAAAAATTTCTTCCAAACTGTCATTGTATGTAGCAAATTCTTCCAACTTATCAATAAGCTCTTTTCTTATTTCAGTATTGATTTGCTCTGCTCTTCTAGATATCACTGAAATTGCTTCATAGATGTTTCCTGTTGGAGCATCAATCTCATTTCTGTCATACGTTACAGTATTTACAGGAGCATTTACTTTTTTTAAATCCATCTTTATTTTAATTAACTTTTTGAATTATATCCTTGTAACAATGTTTCTAATTCTTGATACATTGCATCAACTTCTTCACTATATTTTGATTCTACAAACGCTTTTTTAAATGCATTATAGTATGCAATTGCATCTTTTAAACGTTGTTCTTTTTTCCATTCAACACTGTTTACTGCCAATTTGTATGCAGAATCAAGTCTGTAATACATGGCATCTTCTTTTAGCGAAGTTCCAGGGAAATCAATAATAAAATTATCAAAAGCTGTAATTGCAGCTTGATAATCTCTACTATAAGGCCCTGTCTTGTTGTATCCTTTTGCAATTTCAAATGCCTTTTTTTCTAATTTAAAATCAAGCTCCTTAACCAACGTGTTAGCTTCTGCCAAATACTCTGAATCTGGATAGCTATTGATAAAGTTTTGCAGCTTATTTAAAGCATCAACCGTTTCTTTTTGTTCTTTTGAATAAACTGGAGATAAATGGTAGTAGCTTTTTGCTGCTAAAAACGCTATTTCTTGTACTTTTTCACTTTCAGGATAGGCACTCACAAAACGCTCCATTTGGTAGTTTGCCGTATAGTAATCTTTCATTTCGTAAAATGTTTTAGAGTACATATACATTAATTTTTCAGCTTGTGGCTTACCACGATATTTTGGTACAATTTGCACAAACAATCTATTTGCTTTGTTATATTTTCCAGCATCAAAGAGCTCAGTTCCTAAAGCAAATTTCACTGAAACGTCTTCAGATTTCAAGGCTTTTTGATATTCACTACATGAACTCAATGCAATTACAACAACTGCGATGTAAAAAAGTTTCTTCATAATTTTAAACAGACTGCAAAAGTAGGTATTTCAAACGAATTTTAAAACATTAATTTATTGCTAAATTAAAGTGATATTTTACAGCACTGAAAGGTTTAAGGTATATTTAACTTTTGTAGTTTGAAATGTATGAGTTTATTCGCGCTTTTAAATTTTCTGAAGCCTTTACCAATGGTAATCTCACTGTATCACTACATAAACCTAAACCATTAAAAACTGCTTTGATTCCTGCTGGATTGTTTTCTTCAAAAATCATGCTTGTTATATCCATTAATTTAAAGTGCAACTTATAGGCTTCTTTTGCTTTTCCTTGTAACCCTAACTGAATCATTCTTGAAAAATCTTTTGGGAATGCTTGCCCAAGAACTGAAATTACTCCTGCTCCTCCAGCTAAAACCACTCCAAGTGCCAAATCATCATCACCAGAAATAATCAAGAAATCTTCTGGTTTGTTTTTGAGTAATTTCAAGTACTGTTGCTGGTTGTTACCTGCTTCTTTAACTGCTACAATATTTTTAAAATCTTTAGCCAGACACAAAGTGGTCTCAGGAAGCATATTTTTAGAGGTTCTACCAGGAACGTTATATAAAATTATTGGTATTGGCGATGCTTCTGAAACTGCCTTAAAGTGATGGTATAAACCCTCTTGAGTAGGTTTGCTGTAGTATGGAGCTACTGATAAAATTGCAGTTATATTAGTCAAATCTGTATTTTTTATTTCATTTATAACTTCTGCAGTATTATTTCCACCAATACCTAAAACCAATGGTACTCTTTGGTTGTTTGTTTCAGAAATTGTTTTAGTGATTTGCTGTTTTTCAGACTTACTTACAGTCACACTTTCTCCTGTAGTTCCCATAATTACAAGATAATTTGTTCCGTTTTCAATATTGAAATTAACAATATTTCTCAGTGCATCATGATCTACACTTAAATCATCTCTAAATGGTGTTACTAATGCTACTCCAGTTCCTATGAGCTCTTTCATTTTAAATTTTATTAAATACTTTAAGGTATTTTATTAACTCGTTTTTAAATACGTTTATTTGATTGGGTTGGATGTTTATTATAAAATCGTACAATCTTTCATCTTTATTTGTAATTCCAATTTTAAAATTAGCTTTTGATAAGGTTGTTGCCATGTTAAGCTCCAGATTGTCATGTTGATAATAACTTATAAGCGCATCAAAAGGTTCGTTTACGAAATCAATTAAATCCACACCGTCAATTTTTCCTTTCCATCCAAAATTTTCTGGATAAAAATAGGCATCCCAACCGTTTGGTCTCGATTTTGCGTCATCAATATATGTTATGAATTTTACTTTGTTTTCGTTAATACCTATCTCTTTAAAAACATGTCTTATCTGATCGTAGTTTTTAAACTCATTATGATTAAAAATCACACCTACATATTTAATAGACCTCTCATCCACAGAAGCTTTTCTATTGTTTAATATATTGTTGATATATTTTTGATTAGATTTTTTCTTTAATCGTTTAAAAAACATTTAATTTTATACTTTCCACAAATGTAAGAAACAAGTGATAAAAATGATATTGAAAAACAACATAATAATGCTATACAAAAATTTTATTTTATGCTTTTTTGTGGTTTGCTTTATGTCTTGTAAGGAAGAAATGTATCTGGAAAAGATTGAAGGCAAACGCATTGAAATAAATGATTCTTTGGTTGGAGTTTCAAAGATTGAAGATTTTATAAAACCATACAGGGAACACGTTAACAATACTTTAGACAGTGTTTTGGCGTATTCAGCAGGCACTTACTCAAAAACTGATGGAGATCTTAACACCGCTATTGGAAACCTTATGGCTGATGCTGTGCTAGAGGAAGCCAATCCTGTTTTTGAGTCTAGAACTGGGAAGAAAATAAACATGGTTTTACTTAATCATGGTGGTATTAGGGCTATATTATCAAAAGGAAATGTTACTACACGAACCGCTTATGAAATTATGCCTTTTGAAAATAGCGTAGTTGTTGCCAGTCTAAAGGGGACTCATATAAATGAAATGATTGCATATTTACAAAAGGCTAAACGTGCTCATCCAATTTCTGGGTTGAGCATAAAACTGAATAACAATTATGAGCTTATTGAGGCAAAAATAAATGATAATGCAATTGACGAAAACAAAACTTACTATGTTGCAACAAACGATTATTTATACAGTGGAGGAGATAGTATGGACTTTTTTCAACAAAGTGATTCGTTGTATGTTTTAGATTATAAAATAAGAAATGTTTTAATTGATTATTTCTCTAAAAAAGACACCATAAATCCAGTTATTGATAATAGATTTATTAAAACAAACTAAGCTTATTAATATGAAAAGAAGAGATTTTATACAACAATCTTTAGCTGGAGCTGCTTTGGTAGGCTTAGGAGGTTTATCATTACAGTCATTAACCACAGTTCCAGATCAACGAAAAATAACCATACTGCACACCAACGATGTACATAGTCATATTGATCCTTTTGGACCAGAAGATGGAAGAAATGCCAACAAAGGAGGTGTTGCAAGAAGAGCAAGTTTGATAGAATCAATCAGAAAAGAAAGTCCAAATACTTTGTTACTAGATGCAGGTGATATTTTTCAAGGTACACCATATTTTAACTATTATGGTGGTGAACTGGAGTTTAAACTTATGAGTATGCTAAAATACGATTTAGCTACCATTGGCAACCATGATTTTGACAATGGTTTAGATGGCTTATACGCACAATTACCTCATGCAAAATTCGATTTTGTCTCTGCTAATTACGATTTTTCAAATACTGTTTTAGATACACATGTTAAACCTTACAAAACCTTTCTTAAAGAAGGTGTGAAAATTGGTGTTTTCGGCTTAGGAATTGAATTAGATGGACTTGTTATTAAAGAGCTATATAAAGAAACTAAATATCTTGATCCAATTGAGATAGCTCAAGATATGAGCAGGGTTTTAAAAGAAGAAGAAAAGTGTGATTTAATCATTTGTTTATCTCACATTGGTTATTATTATAAAAACACTCCAGATTTGGTATCTGATCTTAATTTGGCTCGAGCAACAAAAGATATTGATTTAATAATTGGTGGACATACGCATACTTTTTTACCAAAGCCAACCATTGAAAAAAACCTAGTAGGCGAAAACGTTCTGATAAACCAAGTTGGTTGTTATGGTCTCTATTTAGGAAAAATAGATTTTTATTTTAATAGAGATAAAACAAAGGCAGCAAATGGTACTACGATTATAGTTTAGTTACAAAAAAATACTATACATATTTAAAAACCCTAAGTTTCCAAATTATTCATAGAAGAACCACTATAAGCTTCATTTCTTGAGTAACTCATGTTAGATTGAATGTAAAAAAAGCAAAAAGCAAAAATTAATAGTACAGAATATGTGACATTTAATATGTTTTTATCTGAAACATAAAAATAAGCCACTTGCATCACTTCTGAAAAAACAACACACAATGCACCTAATAGCAAGTTCATCGCTTTTTTAGAGTCTCTGCTTATATAATTTATTAAGGTCACTGTTAACAAAAACATGACTACAATGTTATAAACAATCTCAATACTATAATCTAAAATACCTGAAAGAAAGTCACTTTTCACAGCTATTTCTGAAACTAAATAAACACTATATATATCCAATACCAACAATATAATAATATGTACTGGAAATCTATTAATAACGCTTTTTATATTAATTGACTTTAAGACTTCCAATATTAAAAATACGTATGCTGTTATGTATGATAAATTTCCTAAATAGTAAATTGTATTATCAACAACAATGGAATAATAAGCAAAATAAGAAAACACACCTAAAAACTCTGATATTGAATAAAATACCAAAAAGTAAAAAAAGTAGTTTCTTTTTGATTTTCCGGAAACACAATACAAAACTGTCAATAACGGCAAAATCAATCCTCTCACAATTCCACCAACTAATTCTAATTGAAAGACTTGAAAGCCAACAAAACTAATTGTCAATACAATTATTATACCTAAAAGCAGTTTACTTCTTTGCATGTTATCGCAGTTATTTGAAACAAATATACTACAAATATTTACATATAATCGATAATAATTGCATTTTACCGATAAAATACATTATTTTAGAATTATTCTAAATAATAAAATTCAAAAAATCTTGTTCCGAAATAATTGAAATATTAAGTTTCTCGGCTTTTTCACGCTTACTCGGTCCCATTTTGTCGCCTGCCACCAAAAAAGAGGTTTTGGAAGAAATGGACGAAGACACCTTGCCTCCATTGTCTTCGATGAGTTTCTTCAATTCTGTTCGAGAAACAGTTTCAAAAACACCAGAAACCACAAAGGTTTGTCCTTTTAACTTATCGGTTTGATTTGCTAAAACAGCTTCTGATAATGCCAATTGAACACCAAAATGCTTCAACCGCTCAATTATTTGCCTGTTTTCTTCCGAAGTAAAAAAATCAACCACACTTTCGGCTATCCTGTTGCCTATTTCGTCAACGGTTACCAAATCAATAATGGTTGCTTGCGATAATGCTTCAATGTTTTTATAGTGTTTTGCCAGTTTTTTGGCAACAGTCTCGCCAACATAACGAATCCCTAATGCAAACAAAACACGTTCAAAAGGTATTTGCTTTGAGGCTTCTATACCTTTTATTAAGTTTTCAGCACTTTTTTCGGCCATACGTTCTAAAGGCAACACTTGTTCTTTGGTCAATTCGTACAAATCGGAATAATTACCAATCAATCCTTCATTAACCAACAAGGCAACCGTTTCGCCTCCCAAACCTTCAATATCCATCGCTTTACGGGATATAAAATGCTGAATGCGACCAATAATTTGTGGCTTGCAACCATTATAATTAGGACAATAATGTTGTGCTTCACCTTCTTGACGTACCAATTCGGTTTGACATTCTGGACAATGGGTAATATATTGTGTTGGTTGTGAATCTATTGGTCGTTTATTAAGATCTACTGCAATAATTTTTGGGATAATCTCGCCACCCTTTTCAACAAACACTTCGTCGCCTTCTCTAATATCCAGTTTTTCAATTTGGTCTGCATTGTGTAACGATGCTCTTTTTACGGTTGTTCCAGCCAATTCTACAGGTTCTAAATTTGCTACAGGAGTTATAGCTCCTGTACGACCAACTTGATAGGTAATTTCATTCAGTCGTGTAGAAACCTGTTCGGCTTTAAACTTATAAGCCATGGCCCAACGTGGTGCTTTGGCTGTATAGCCCAATTCGTCTTGTTGCTGTAAATTGTTGATTTTAATCACCACGCCATCAGTTTCGTAAGGCAAATCACGCCTGTGCACATTCCAATAGTCAATAAACTCTAAAACCTCATCAATAGACGTCGCTAATTTTGCCGCATCTGGCACTTTAAAACCCATTTGTCTAGCTAACACCAAACCTTCAAACTGGGTATTTACTCCTAAGTTTGTTCCAGTTAGGTTGTAGAGCAAACACTCCAAAGGTCGTTTGGCCACTTCGGCACTATCTTGCAATTTCAAACTTCCAGAAGCTGTGTTTCTAGGGTTTCTGTAAGGTTCTTCCCCAATTTCAATGCGTTCTTCATTCATTTTATTAAAGCCTTCAAAAGGCAACACGATTTCACCACGAATATCAAATTTTGGCGGATAATTGCCTTTTAACTTCAATGGAACAGACTTAATCGTCTTTACGTTGGCAGTCACATCATCACCTTGAGTGCCATCACCACGAGTGACAGCACGTAACAACATTCCATTTTCATAAGTTAAACTAATGGATGCGCCATCGTATTTAAGTTCGCAAACATATTGCACCTCACCATCAACCATTTTTTTTATTCGGGTTTCCCAGTCCAACAAATCTTCTTTAGAGTAGGAATTGTCCAACGAGTACATGCGATGCTCATGAACAACGGTTTCAAAGTTTTTGGTCACCTCGCCTCCAACACGCTTTGTAGGCGAATCGGCTTCGGCAAATTCTGGGTGTTTGGCTTCGAGTTCTTGAAGTTGTTTTAGTTTAATATCAAACTCATAATCACTAATAGTGGGATTATCCAGTACATAATAATTATAGTTATGTTGACGAAGCTCTTCGCTTAATGCTTTTATTTGCTCTTGAATAGTATTCATTAAATTTATACCGAAAAAATTATCTTTTTTAACCTATATTTAAAGCTTCTAATATACTAAAATGCATTACAAGAAAACACTCCTCATTCTGGTTTTTATCAGCTTTTTATTCAACTGTAAAAACGAAGAAAAAACCACTTCGGAAGTCTTAATCATACCACAACCACAACAACAAACCTTAGGCGAAGGCAGTTTTCTTCTAAATAATTCTACTGGAATTGATTATGATGATACTTTTAAGGTTTCAGCTGAATTTTTTAAATCTTACATAGAAGAAGGTAGCGATATAAAATTAGAGGGCAGCAACAAAATTTCATTTATCAAAGATGAAACTCTTTCTGATGAAGGCTATTCTCTTGAAATCTTGCCAAAACACATCAACATTAAAGCCAAAACAGACCAAGGTGCTTTTTATGCGGTGCAGTCTTTAAGGCAGCTCTTACCTCCAGAATTTGAAAATGGCACATTTCAAGGAAATGACATAGCAATACCTTGTACAACCATTAAAGACGAGCCACAATTTGCTTATCGAGGTATGCATCTAGATGTTGGCAGGCACATGTTCTCTGTCGATTTCATTAAAAAATACATTGATGCACTTGCCATGTTAAAAATGAACACGTTTCATTGGCACCTTACCGAAGACCAAGGTTGGCGTATTGAAATAAAAAAATATCCCAAATTACAGGAAGTTGCGGCTTATAGAAACGAAACTTTAATTGACCATTACAACACACAACCACAACAATTTGATGGCGAAAAGTATGGTGGTTATTATACGCAAGAAGACATTAAAGACGTCGTTGCCTATGCACAAAGTCGCTTTGTTACCGTAATCCCAGAAATTGAATTACCAGGACACAGTCAAGCTGCCATTGCAGCGTATCCAGAGTTGGGTTGCACAGGCGAACAAGTAGAAGTCGCCACAAAATGGGGCATTTTTGAAGATATTTACTGTCCAAAAGAAGAAACGTTCACCTTTTTGGAAGATGTGCTCGATGAAGTCATGGCGCTTTTCCCAAGCAAATACATACACATTGGTGGTGATGAAGCCCCTAAAACCAGATGGAAAAACTGTGACCATTGTCAGGCACTTATTAAAAAAGAAGGGCTTAAAGACGAACACGAGTTACAGAGCTATTTTATTTCAAGGATAGAAAAATACCTCAACAGCAAAGGCAGACAAATTATAGGTTGGGACGAAATCCTGGAAGGTGGTTTGGCACCCAATGCGACTGTGATGTCTTGGCGCGGATTTAATGGTGCCATCGAAGCAGCCAAACAACATCACGATGTTATTTTAACACCTGGGTCGCATTGTTATTTTGACCATTATCAATCTGAAAACAAAGATGAGCCGCTTGCCATTGGTGGCTTTACACCTTTAGAAAGAGTGTATGATTTTGATCCAATACCAGAAGAATTGACTCAAGAAGAAGCCCAATACGTTTTAGGCGCTCAAGGCAATGTATGGACCGAATACATGAAAACATCGCAAAAAGTGGAATACATGGTGTTTCCAAGGATTTTGGCATTGAGCGAAGTGATTTGGACCTATCCAAAAGAAAGAAATTATAAAGAGTTTGTATCAAGGGTGGAGCATTTTCATAAACGCTTGGATGCTTTAAACATCAATTATGCCAACCATTTATATGAAATTGAAGGAAAAATGGTCGCCAACAACAACCAACCAGCTTATGCGCTGGAAACCGTTTCTAAAGGAAAAGCCATTCGCTACACCTTAGATAGTTCAGAACCAAACATAAATTCAAACATTTACAAAGATCCAATCCCAATTACCAAGAGTGTCTTTATTAAAGCAGGTGTTTTTAATACCAAAGAGCAATTAGGCAGTACGTTTTCGCAAGACATCAACCTCCATAAAGCTTTGGGCAAATCCATTACCATCAATAAAGCACTCAACAAATCATATCCTGGAAGTGGTGCCGAAGGGTTGGTTAACGGAATCTCGGGAAGCAACACACGTTATGGTGATAAAGAATGGTTGGGGTTTTCGGGAGAAGACCTTGAAATCACTATAGACTTGGGCGAAAAAACAGACATTAACTCCATTGAAACACGCTTTCACAATGGCAATGGCCAATGGATTTATGCACCAAAAGAAATGACTGTTATTTTTGACAATGAAGCAGACAAGCAACATATAAATATCCCAACGTCTAAAGAAAACTTGGTTAACGTTGCTATTAATGCCAAAGTCAGCTCTAAAACCATCACGCTTAAAATACCCAACTACGGTATTATTAAAGAAGGTAAACAAGGTGCTGGCAACAAAGCTTGGACCTTTATTGATGAAATTATTGTGAATTAAATGTCATTACGAACGAAGCGAAGGAATTTGCTTGTGTAAGATTGCTGCGTCATTTCATTCCTAGCAATGACAGATTCATTTGTCATTCCGAGGAAATATGACGAAGGAATCTCATATAATAAGAGAAATAATAAACAGATTGCTTCAGCCTAAAGGCTTCGCAATGACAAATAAATTATGCTTTTAGAAATCTGTGCCAACTCATATCAATCTGCTAAAAACGCCTGCGACGCTGGAGCACATCGTATTGAATTGTGCCAAGAATTATCGGTTGGAGGCATTACACCAAGTTATGGATTGATTAAACAAGTGATTGATGTACTCACAATTCCTGTGTTTGTATTGATTAGACCAAGAAGCGGCAATTTCGTTTATACAGATGAAGAATTTGACATCATAAAGCAAGACATCCAACTATGCAAAAATTTAGGTTGCGCCGGAATTGTTTCTGGCATTTTAAATAAAGACCATACGATTGATATAGAAAGAACCAAAGCATTGGTTGAGCTTTCAAGACCTTTACAGTTTACCTTCCATCGTGCTTTTGATTGTGTTAAAAATCCGGAAGTAGCTCTCGAACAGCTCATCGGTTTAGGTGTCGATAGAGTGTTGACTTCTGGTTTGGAAACCTCAGCGGAGAAAGGTTTGACTCTGTTAAAACAATTAAACGAACAAGCCAAAACGAAAATAACTATTTTAGCAGGAGGAGGAATAAGCTCAAACAATGCAATGTTGTTTAAAGACGCTGGTTTGAACGAAATTCATGCCTCAGCGTCTTCAACCATAAAAAGTGATGGTTCGTTGTTTTCAACACCACTCACCTATTCGGATCCAAAGAAAATTAAAGCTATTTTAAATGCGATATAGTCTTTTATTTTTAATTCTAGTTTGTTTTAGCTGTCAAACAAAACATGATTTACCAGAAACTATTGAGCTTCATCACAATTGGGAATTCAAAAAAGTGACTGACTCTAATTGGAATCCAGCAACCGTTCCTGGAAATGTACATGCAGATTTATTAGATAATAAATTAATCGAAGATCCATTTATTGGAAATAACGAACACAATTTACAATGGATTCCTGAAACCGATTGGGAATACAAAACCACTTTTTCTGTCGATAAAAACACACTTCAAAAACAGCATATCGAACTTAATTTTGAGGGTTTGGACACCTATGCTTCAGTTTATTTAAATGATAGCTTGATTTTAAAAACAAATAATGCGTTTCGTGAGTTTCCAGTGGATGTAAAACCCTTATTAAAAGCCGAAAACGAACTGCGAATCCTATTTGAAAACACCACAAAATATGAGGAACAGGCCAAAACTCGACTAGGTTACACTTTACCAGAAGGCAATCGCATTTTCACCAGAAAAGCACAGTTTCAATATGGTTGGGATTGGGGACCTAAACTCAATACGTCTGGCATTTGGCGACCAATTACATTGAAAGCTTGGAATGATTTTAAGATTGATGATGTTTATGTTCAACAGTTGACTTTAAATGATTCAATAGCAGATTTAGCATTGATATTAGATACTGATTCAGAATTAAAAAATTTAAAATATGAGATTTACATCAACAACTCATTTTTAAAATTGGTTGATGATTTTGCAACGAACGACTCTAGAATAATTCCGTTATCAATACAAAACCCAAAGCGTTGGTGGCCACACAATTTAGGTGACCCTTACTTGTATGATATCAAAGTTGTTGTGCGAGACAACAACAAAATACTTGATAGTATTACCACTAAAATAGGTTTAAGAACTATTGAACTCGTCACCGAAAAAGACAGCATTGGTGAATCCTTTTATTTTAAAGTGAATGATGTCCCTGTGTATGCCAAAGGAGCGAATTACATTCCACAAAACTCGATGCAAAACAAAGTGACTGATGCACATTATGAAACGTTATTAAATCATGCTGTTGAAGCCAATATGAACATGCTACGTGTTTGGGGAGGCGGCATTTATGAAAACGATATTTTTTACGACTTGTGCGATGAAAAAGGCATCCTCGTTTGGCAAGATTTTATGTTTGCATGTGCCATGTACCCTGGAGATGAAGATTATTTACAGAATGTACAACAAGAAGCTATCGACAATGTAATACGTTTGCGAAATCATCCTTCAATTGCACTATGGTGCGGCAATAACGAAAATAGTGAAGGTTGGCATCGTTGGGGCTGGCAAGATGGAAGAAGCGAAGCTGAAAAACAAGAAATATGGAGCAACTACTTAAAAGTGTTTGACTCTATTTTACCAAAAACCGTAGCGAGTTTAACTAATACTGATTATTGGGAATCATCGCCAAAATATGGTCGTGGCAACCCTAAATACGAATTTGAAGGAGACGCTCACGATTGGTGGATTTGGCATGATGCCTATCCTTTTGAGCATCTAGAAGAACGAATCCCAAGATTTATGAGCGAGTTTGGGTTTCAGTCGTTTCCAAGTTATGAGGTAATAAATTACATCAACCAAAATGATTCTTTAGAGATTACTTCGGAAGGGTTTAAAAACCATCAAAAACATCATCGTGGTTTTCAACTCATTGATGACTATATGCAACGTGATTTTCCCATGCCAACAAAAGCAGAAAACTATGTATATATGAGTCAAGTGTTACAAGCTTATGGCATTACCAAAGGTTTGGAAGCACAACGTCGAGCTAAACCATATAATATGGGAACACTGTATTGGCAACTCAACGATTGTTGGCCATCTATTTCGTGGTCTAGTATTGACTTTTTTGGCAATTGGAAGGCTCTACATTACAAAGCGAAAAAGAATTTTGAGAATGTGTTGGTATCTTCAGTAGTTGAGAAAAATGTATTGAAAACATTTGTTATTAATGACAATTTAACGGTTGTTACTGATACACTTAGTATAAAATTGATTGATTTCTCTGGAAAAGAATTGTGGTCATTTTCAAAAGAAGTAACTGCTTCAGAAAACAATAGCGAATTGGTGCATGAACTAAATTTAGAAGGTATTGACGAAAGAAACGCTGTTTTCGTGTCGAGTTTCAACAACAAAACTTCAACATATTATTTAGCCAAACCCAAAGATTTAAAACTTCAACAAGCTGAAATTACACAAAACATCACAAAAACTACTGAAGGCTTTAAGATAGAATTATCCTCGCCAACACTTCAAAAGGATGTATTTTTATACACAAAAGAAAAAGGCCATTTTAGTGATAATTTTTTCGATTTGCTTCCAAATCAAACTATTGAAATAGATTTTGAAACTGACGCTGAAACTTTAAATGATTTAAAGATTAAGTGCTTGAATGTATTTATAAAACAAAATAACTAAATATCATTCCGAATAAAGTGAGGAATCTCATAATCTTAATCTATTAAGTTACCTTTTAAAAACTAAGATTTCTCGTCGTTGAGATTAAAAATCTGAACCCTGTCGAAATGACAAAACTAAGTTCTATCTGGCTTTAATCATTCTATCTTTACCAAAGATATCTTTTTTTAAGTCAACATAAATAAAATTGTTGTAGTATAATCTATTTTCGGCTCATTTTTTGCCAACTTTTTGTATTGGTAACTGCCAAAAATTTTATAAATCTTAAAATACTTTTTAATTGGGCATTATACTTACAATCCCTTATTGTAGCATTGTCAAGTAAGTGGTTATTATACCATAGGTTTTTAAACTTTACATATAGTTTTTTTATAATGGTATCAATAAGTCATTAATGGTGACGCTTTTTAAAGGTCTATTCGACTAAAATGACTTATAGCTTTTTAAAATGTTTTTTGTATGGTACAAATTTCACTTAATGTTTTATAATTAACTTTTTAACCACACTTTTTGAATTGGCAGTTATTTTTACAAAATACATTCCCGACTGCAGATGTTTTATTTCTATTAATCTTAAATTTTTAAAATTTTTTACTTTTTTACCTAAAAGGTCATAGATTTCAATGTTTTTAACATTTACGGTTTCTGGAAAGTCTAAATTTAATATCTCATTTGCAGGGTTTGGGTAAAGTGTTATTTGCTGTTCTAAATTAAAATCAGCTACGCTTAATGTACTACAATCTTCACTAAAAGTAGCAGTTGCATCAATATTGGCCCAATAGTTTGTGCTATAAACCGCATCATCTACCTTAACACAAACCAAATTTGGACTGTTTAAAGCATTAAAATAAGAGATTGCTGTGTTATTTCCGTTTGCAAGATTAATCCCTATTAAATCATTATTATCTCCACAGTGAAGATCTAATAGATTTGGGTTGTTTGAGAGATTTAATTGCCCTATTGAATTATAACTACAATTAATTATTTCTAACGCTATTAAACCATTAACATTTAAACTTGATAAATTGTTATTATTAACAATTAATTGTTCAATAAGAGTATTTGATGATACGTTTAAACCATTTAATAAATTTCCTGAAAGACCTAAAATTTCAAGTAATGAATTGTTACTAATATCTATACTTGTTAATAAATTTTCACCAAGATATAAATGGGTTAATGCAGGATTTTGACTTAAATCCACAAATGTTAGTTGATTATTTATCAAATTGATATAAGTTAGGTTTACATTTTGACTAAAATCTGCTGTACCAATGGTATTGTTAGATGCAAGAAACACCTCTAAAGCGTTGAAAGCTTCAATGCCTGTTAAATCTGAAATATTTTTATTAGCAACAAGTAATGAAGTAACAGTTACAATATTGGCTGTTGGCACATAATCATCTAAAACAGTATCGTATCCCAAATCTATAAGTGCAAGTTCAAAATTGTCGTCGGGTACGTAAGTCTCGCCATAATGGCAATTATCGCTAAAATTGGCTTGGGCATCTATATTAGTCCAGTTTGTGTTACTATATACCGCATCATCAACTTCAATGCAGACTAAGTTTGGATTCCCATTAGCTGTAAAATTAGTTAAGGCTGTGTTATTGCCATTTTTGACATTTAAACTGGTTAATTGATTTGTTGAACAATACAGCGCTTCAAGTTGTGTGTTTAGACTAGCGTTTAAAGTTTCCAACATATTATCGTTACAATTAAGCGTTTTTAACAACGTATTACTGGTTAAATCTATATTTGTTAATTGATTAGAACTGCAGACCAATAAAGTTAAGTTTGTATTTTCGGAAACATCTAAAACACTCAAGTTATTACCGTTAACATAAAGGAATTGAAGAGCTTCAAAATCTTCTAAACCGACAACGCTATTTATGCCCAAATTTTGCATGTTAAGTGCTATAACTGTATTGATATTGGAGGTTAACACGTAATCATCTAAAGCAGAATCGTGTCCCAAATCTATAAGAACTTGCTCAAAAACATCATCAGGCACATAGGTATTGAGTTGTGATAAGCAGTTGTTAAATGAGAAACTGGTTTGAGGGTCTATATTGGTCCAGTTTGCGTTGGAGTATGCCACATCGTCAACCAATATGCAAAGCAATCCAGGGTTATCTGTGGCATCAAAAGAAACAATATCTGTATTATTCCCATTTTTTAAGGCTAATCCGCCTAAATTATTATTCTTTACGCTTAATACAATGAGTTGAGTATTTGGGTTTAGGTTTAATAATGTTAACTCATTGCCCTCTAAATTCAACACTTGCAAAAGTGTGTTTTGTGAAATATCGATATCGGTCAACGCATTAAAACGCGCATCTAAATACCAAAGTGGAGCGTTGACAGACAAATCTAAATTTGTAAGGTTATTATTTGGGCAGGACAATTCTGCCAATGCGGTGTTCTGAGATAAATCTACGCTTGTTAAATTGTTATTGTCAAAATATAATATTTCCAAGGCCGCAAAATCTTCAATACCATCTAAATTAGATATGTTTTTATTTTGAACATCTAATGAGGTTATAGCATCAATGTTTGCAGTTAGCACTTCGCCATCCAGTAAGCCATCGTAACCTAAATCAATTAGTGCTTGCTCGAAATTTGGGTCTGGAATAAAGGTTGTTTGTGCTAATATTGGTTTTGCAAAACACAAAAACATTACAAGTAGTGTAATTTTTTTCATATAACTAAATTTTACGTTTTTCTTGAATTTACTTTTTGGAAAAAACCCTTTAAAAACCAAGATAAGCAACAATGCCCTTTAGTTATTGGAATTTATGGTGAACTGCCGTTTTTATTTAGTGAATGTGCCGTTTTTTAGGGTGAATAAAACTACAATAAGTTTAGAGTGGTCATTAATGCCTCTTTATGCGACTTGCTTACGGAAATTTTATGTTTTTGAATGTAAACATAACCCTCTTGAATGGAATCTATTTTTGAAAAATTAATTATGTACGAACGGTGTACTCTTAAAAATTTTGATTTGGGCAGTTTTTGTTCTACACTTTTTAATGAATGGCTTATTAAGTGTTTTTTCGTGATTGTATGTACATAACAATAATTGTCGTAAGCTTCAAAATACAAAATATCGTTTTTATTGATTTTTAAAAATTCGCCTTTGTACTTAATAAAAAAAGAATCACTTTCTTGTTCTAAAGAGAGATTGGTATTGCTTAAGTAATGCTTATACAAAGCCAATTCTATATTTGCAATTAGTGTGTTTTCATTAAATGGTTTTACTATAAAACCAGAAGAATTGGTTTCATTTACACGTTTTAATGTGTCTTCGTCCGAAAGGGAGGTTAAAAATATAAATGGAATATTGTGCTTTGCTCTAATTCTGTTCGCTAAATCCACACCATCCAATTCGCCTTCCAATATAATGTCCAACAAAACAAGATTTGGCTGAAGTTGGTCTATATCAAAAATAGCTTCTTGGGCATTATCGCTGGTGCCACAAACTTGAAAACCACCTTCTTCAACCAAAATTTTAATGGTTTCCAAAATAAGCGGTTCATCTTCAACGATGTAAATCTTTAAAGTATTTTTATTATAATTTGTCATATTTTTCAATGTGTAAAATGACTTCGGTTCCTTGTGCTTTATCGGAGTTAATTACCACGTTTGCCTTTAATTTTTTTGATAAAGAGTCTACTAACTTTAATCCTAACGACTCCTGTTTTTTATTGGTTTTCATACCGCTTCCATTATCCTTTACTTTTAAAACCAGTCTGTTGTTTTCCTCTTTAAAAAAGACATCTAATAGATTTTCAGAGCTTTTAGTTTTAAACGCATGCTTTAATACATTTGTAATTAACTCGTTTAAAATAAGCCCAATAAGCGTTATGGTTTCTATGCCTAAAAGAATGGACTGAATGTCTGTTTTATATTTTGCATTATTTGATTTGTTGGTATGGCTGTTAAAAACTTCAGCTATTAAATCTTCAAAATAAGCCTTGGTATCCACACCTGCCAATTGTTGCTCACTATACAGTTTTTGATGTATGATGGCCATGGAGCGCACTCTGCTTTGTGCATCTGACATCGCTTTTTTGGCTTCTTTATCTGTGATTGTTCTGGATTGCAAAAACAATAAAGATGATACCATTTGCAAGCTGTTTTTTACTCTGTGGTGCGTTTCTTTTAGCAGTATGTTTTTATCTTCAAGTGTGGCTTCCAATAACTCTTTTTGGTTGGCAAGTAGCGCTCTTCTTTTTTTGCTTCTATAAAGAAAAAAGCCAATTAAAACCGTAATTAAAACTCCAAAAGATGCAATAATTAAATAGATTCGGGATTGTTGTTTTTCTTTTTCGGCTTCAAGGGCAAATAGTTTTAATTGTGCATCTATTTTCTCGGTTTCAAACCTTGCCAAGGCGTCAGCCATATTTTTGTCCTGTTGTGCAGAAAGTACAGAATCCTTTAATTTTTGTGATTCTAAAGAAAGCTTATAAGCGTCTTTAAATTTTTTATTTTTTGCATAATATTCTGCAAGGGCATTATAAGATTCCAATAACTGCTCATGATGATTAATTTCTTTTGAAATTTCTATGCCTTCTAAAAGATGCTCTTTTGCCGATGACATCTTACCTTTTTCTGCAAGAGCCATACCAATACCTGTTTGTGATACTGCGTAAAGCAATGGTATTTGTTCCCTTTTTACAAAATTCTTTGCTTGCTTGTAGTTAAAGATAGCTTGCTGAAATTCTTTTTCATTAATTTTTAAGTTGCCGTAATTTAAATAGGCTATTCCTAAATTAACAGAGTCTTTTGTTTGTGCATAATAATTTATGGCTTTAGAAAGCATGAAATCTGCTTTATCATAAATCTTGTTTTCGGTATACAACAAAGAAAGGTTGTTCCATAAATGTGCGATTGTAGTTTGTTCACCTATTTTTTCAGATATTTCTAAGGCGCTTAAATAATATTTTTCCGTGTTTTCAAAGTCTTTTCTAATTTTATAACATGCTCCTAAATTATTGTAAACATCGGCTAAATCAGAATAATGTTCACTGCCTTCTAAAATCCGAACAGCTTTAAAATAATAGTCAATAGCCAGATCATGTTCTCCTTTTAGGTAATTGGCAATACCATAATAGTTAAATGCTCGGGCTTTAAACAGTGTAGATTTTTCCAAAGACGCAATAGAATCATATAATATTGCGTAGGTGTTTATGGATTTCTCATCTGAAAACCATTTCTTTTTTATTTGGGTGTATAATAATTCAAGTTTTTCTTCATTTGTGGACAACTTTGACAGTTGTGGCAAAACAGCATCTGCTTGGGAATACCCAAAATTACTAATGAAAAGTAAAACTATGAAAAATTGGAGTCTCAAATGAACATGGCATTAAAAATAATGCTAAAATTAATAATTTATAATGAGTTGCTTTTAATACCTTTAATCATTCTATCTTTACCAAAGATATCTTTTTTTAGCTCAATGTCATTAAAACTATTGTTGGCTAACAGCTCTTTAATATGCGTTCCCAAATTCTCATTAATTTCAAAATACAGATAACCATTTGGTTTTAAAACACTTGATGAAAGCTCAGTGATTTTTCTATAAAACAACAAGGCATCATCATCTTCTACAAACAAAGCCAAATGAGGTTCTTGATCTAACACATTGGCACTCATCATTTCTTTTTCCAGTTCTCGAACATAAGGCGGATTGGAAACAATAATGTCAAATTTCTGAGATGCTGAAACAAGTTCAGCATGACAAAGGTTTAAAATGTTACCTTGTACAAACTCAACTTCAACATTGTTTTTAAGAGCATTTTCTTTAGCGGTTTTCAAAGCCTTTTCCGAAACATCTAAAGCATATACTTTTGCATTTGGCAAGTTTTTGGCCAAAGCAATGGCAATGCAACCGCTTCCTGTGCCTATGTCTAAAATATTAAGTTCAGATTCTTCGCTTTGCTTAGAATGACAATCGATAATCCATTGTACCAACTCTTCGGTTTCTGGTCTGGGAATCAACACTGAAGGGTTTACTTTAAAAGGCAATCCATAAAACTCGGTTTCGCCTATAATGTATTGAATTGGTTCATAGTTTTTAAGTTTGGTTATTGCTTTTTGAAATTTATCGTATTTTTTCCCTGATACAACCGCATATAAATTCTGTGAAATATCAATCCGTTTCATGTTAAGAATTTGTTCAGAAAGCATATTAAAAAACGATTCGATTTCGGTATCTGGATAATATCCTAAAAGTTCGTCTTTAAAGTATGTCCGCAGAGATTTTAATATCATATGAGTTCCTTTAACATATAAACACCACAAATGGTATGTCCTGTTTTTCCTAGTGGTTTTTTCAAATGCTTAAAACCATTCCTTTCGTACAATTTAATGGCAGATTTTAACTGAGAAGCAGATTCTAGATAACAATATTTATAACCAAACTCTTTGGCAGCTTTCATACACAAATCAAAAACTTTCTTTCCAAATCCTTTACCACGTGCTTCAGGATGGAAATACATTTTTTGTAATTCGCAAGTATCACTGCCAGCACCTTGTAACTGCTTAACACCTCCTCCACCAAATACGTTTCCATTGTCCTCAATTACATAATAAATAGCCCTTTTTCCTTGAAATCCTTGAAACATTAGTTTTACATCATCATCTTCAAGTGACGATCCAGCAGTTGGCAAATCAAACTCCTTAAAGCAATTGGTCATAATTGTTTCTATAGACTTATTGTCATCAGGTATAATTTCTCTAATAACCATGTTATAATTACTGATTATTTAATCCTATTTTTGTGACGTGAAGATACACGAAAAATACATAAAACGCTGTATAGAAATAGCCAAAAATGGATTAGGCTCAACTGCACCAAACCCAATGGTTGGTTGTGTGATTGTTCTCAATAAAAAAATTATTGGTGAAGGTTTTACAAGTCCTTATGGTGGTGCTCATGCCGAAGTAAATGCTATTAATTCGGTAAGTGACACATCTCTTTTAAAAAAGGCGACTCTTTATGTAACGCTTGAACCTTGTTCGCATTTTGGAAAAACACCTCCTTGTGCAGACCTAATTATAAAACATAACATCCCTAAAGTTGTAATAGGCACAATGGACACACACAGTAAAGTAGCTGGCCAAGGTATTACTAGATTAGAAAAAGCTGGTTGCCATGTTACTGTTGGTGTTTTAGAAAATGAATGCAAGCAGCATCACAAACGCTTTTTTAGCTTTCACAATAAAAAGCGTCCTTACATTATATTAAAATGGGCTCAAACTACTGGTGGTTTCATCGCTCCAATACATAAAAAAGAAAAAAATCCGGTTTGGATCACCAATAAATACTCTAGGCAATTAGTACACAAATGGCGAGCAGAGGAACAAGCTATTCTGGTTGGCACGAATACGGTTTTAGAGGATAACCCAAGTTTAACGACACGTGATTGGAAAGGCAAACATCCTGTCAGGATTGTTTTGGACAAAAATGAAAGTTTGACTAAAGATTTTAATGTTTTTGACAATAAAGCCGACACCATGCTTGTTAAAGAAACTTCAGCCGAGGCTATTTGTGATACACTACATAAAGCTAACATCACTTCAGTGATTATAGAAGGTGGTGCCAAAACGCTACAGCTTTTTATTGATTCAGGGCTTTGGGATGAGGCTAGGGTGTTTACAGGAAAAAGCAACTTTAACGATGGTGTTAAAGCACCAAAATTTTCAGGGCTGTTGGTTTCAAAAGAACAAATAATGGACGATACTTTAAAAATATATGTCAATAGTTAAAACCATTATTTTCGATTTTGGCGATGTGTTTATCAATCTTGATAAGCCAGCAATTAAAAGAGAACTATTTAAATTGGGTGTTCCAGAAACGATAAGCCTTGACATGTATCACATAGCTTCAGAATATGAGAAAGGTCTTATTTCAACAGAATCATTTGTTTTTCATTTCAATGAGAAATTTCCGAACATAGCATCTCAAGATTTCATCAAAGCATGGAATAGTATTATTTTAGATTTCCCTGAGCATCGCCTGGAGTTTATTGAAACTTTATCTAAAACAAACAAGTATCAACTTATTCTCTTGAGCAACACCAACGATTTGCATATTGAACAGGTTATCGAGAACATGAGTTTGCCACGCTATGAACGATTTAAAAATTGCTTTAACAAATTTTATTTATCACAAGAAATTCATTTAAGTAAACCAAGTTCTTCTATTTATGAGTTTGTATTACATGAAAACAACCTTCAACCAGAGGAGTGTTTGTTTATTGATGATGTGAAAGAAAACACAGAAGCTGCTGCTAAACTTGGAATCAACACTTGGAATTTAACTCCAGGAAAAGAAGATATTACACAGTTATTCACCATTAAGAACAACTTATTATGATATACTTAATACTGAGTATTTTTGCATCGACCATAATTTTTGTCATCTTTAAGCTGTTTAACAGGTTTAAAATCAATACACTACAAGCAATTGTTGCAAACTATATTACTGCATGCATTTGCGGACTTTTAAGCCATAATCCAACCGTTGAAATCACAAAGATAACTCCTTACAAATGGGTTTATGGAGCAATTGCTCTAGGGTTTTTGTTTATAGCTGTTTTCAACCTTATGGCATTAACTGCACAACGCAGTGGCTTATCTGTAGCCTCAGTTGCAAGTAAAATGAGTGTAGTAATTCCTGTAGTATTTGGGCTATATGCTTATAATGAAAGTATAAGCTTTCAAAAGGTTTTCGGAATTATTTTAGCACTTATTGCTGTTTATCTTGCTGCCATAAAAACAAGAACTTCAATAAACTTTAAACAAGGATTATTATTACCTTTCTTATTGTTTTTAGGCTCAGGAATTATTGATACATCTATAAAATACCTTGAAACCACTTATGTAGCAAAAAATGATATTCCAATATTCTCAGCAACAATATTTGGTTGTGCAGCGATTATTGGCATTGTAGTTTTAGCTTATAAAGCATTTAGAAATACTTTTAAATTTGAACTAAAAAATGGTATTGGAGGCATTATTTTAGGTATTATAAATTATTATTCCATTTTCTATTTATTAAAAGCATTACAATTTAAAGGTTTAGAAAGCTCAACATTATTTACAGTAAATAATGTTGCTATAGTCATGTCATCAACACTTGTAGGCTTGTTTTTGTTTAAAGAATCTATTTCTAAAAAGAATTGGTTAGGAATAAGTCTAGCTATCATTTCAATTGTATTAGTAACTTTGGCATAATTTGGAAACAAACGATACATACAAAACCATTACAAAAGCCTCAAAAGAAGTCCTTTTTAAAGACAAAAACAGTAAGTTTTTTGGGTATGCATTTCCAGTAAAATCAGAAAATGATGTAAAATCTAAACTTGAGCTTTTAAAAAAACAGCACCATTCGGCTAGACATTGGTGTTATGCTTACCAAATTGGCGCTGAAGATATAAGTTACAGAGCCAATGACGATGGCGAACCTAACAATAGTGCTGGAATGCCAATTTATGGTCAAATACAATCTTTTGATGTTACTAATGTATTAGTTGTTGTTGTCAGATATTTTGGAGGTATAAAACTAGGTGTTGGTGGTTTAATTAATGCATATAAAACTGCTGCGCAATTAGCTCTAGAAAGTTCAAAAATTGTTATAAGAACGATAAACAAAATTTACCTCATCAAGTTTGACTACAAAAACATGAATAAGGTGATGCGAATAATCAAAGAGAAGCAATTGAAAATTGTAGACCAAAAACTAGAATTGGATTGCCAAATTCAAATTTCGGTTAGAAAAAAAGATTCAGAAACTATTTTTGAGATGTTTGAAAATTTATTTGAAATAGAGATTACAGAACTAGATTAATTTCTCTAAAATAAATTTTGGGCAACGCATTGGTCTGTTAGTAGATTTATCAATAAATGCCAAAACAGTTATTGCTGTAGCTAAAATCTCACCTGATTCATTAGTGATTTCGTACTCAAATTCAATAGATGCTGTAGGTATTTTTACCAGTTGAGTTTTTACATTAATTACATCATCATAACAAGCTGATTTTTTGTATTTTATTGATAAAGAAACGACAGGTAAAATCACACCATCTTCTTCCATTTTTTTGTAGGAAATATTTAAAGCTCTTAACCACTCCAAACGTCCAACTTCTAAGTATTGTGCATAATTGCCATGGTAAACAACTCCCATTTGATCTGTTTCTCCATATCTCACTCTTATCTGTGTTTCGTTGTAGTTCATCAAATTTGTAGTATGAATTTAAAAATAATTTTGTACATTCATCAGGAATTAAACATGAGAAAAAAAAACTTAAAATTCAATGGTTTTGAATTTTTTTTTTTAGAATTTTGTTCACATATTTGTCACAGATAAAAACACCCTGAGAAACACCTAAATTCTCTATGTTTTTGACTTGCTAACTAACTTAAAATTTTACAATAGGAAATGAATTTAACTGCGCAATCGGTTTGGAATAACTGTCTAGAGTTTATAAAAGATAATATTCAGCCGCAAGCATATAAAACTTGGTTTGAACCAATTGTAGCAGTGAAGCTCACAGAAAATGCGTTGAGCATTCAAGTGCCAAGCAAGTTTTTCTACGAATGGCTAGAAGAACACTACGTTAAAATTTTAAAAGTTGCCTTAACTAAAGAACTTGGAGAAACCGCCAAACTTGTTTACATCATTAAAATGGAAAACACTTATGGCAACAAGCAACCTTTTACAGAAAAAATACCAAGCTCAAATAGAGGATCTGTAAAAGCCCAAGATGTTGATGTTCCTTTTAACAATAAAAGTCCAGAACTAAAAAATCCATTTATAATTCCTGGAATTAGAAATGTAAAAATTGAATCTCAATTAAACCCAAGTTATAATTTTGAAAATTTCCTTGAAGGAGATTCTAATAGGTTGGCCAGAAATGCAGGAATTGCAGTTGCTAACAAACCTGGAGGCACTTCATTTAATCCGTTACTGATTTTTGGAGGTGTTGGATTGGGAAAAACACATTTAGCGCATGCTATAGGTGTTGATATTAAAGATAAGTATCCTGAAAAAACGGTTCTTTATATTTCTGCTGAAAAATTTACACAACAATACATAGACTCAGTAAAAAAGAATAACAGAAACGACTTTATTCATTTCTATCAAATTATTGATGTATTAATTATAGACGATGTTCAGTTTCTTTCTGGAAAGTCTGGAACGCAAGATGTCTTCTTCCATATATTTAACCATTTGCACCAAAACGGCAAACAAGTTATTTTAACAAGTGACAAAGCTCCTGTTGACATGCAAGATATAGAGCAACGCTTACTATCAAGGTTTAAATGGGGACTTTCAGCTGAACTACAAAATCCAGATTTTGAAACAAGGGTATCAATTCTTAAAAACAAACTCTATCGTGATGGTGTGGAAATGGATGAAGATGTGATTGATTATGTTGCCAAAAACATAAAAACAAACGTCAGAGAACTAGAAGGTGCTATTATATCGTTAATTGCACAATCCTCTTTTAATAAAAAAGAAATTACAATTAGTCTTGCCAAAGACATCGTTGAAAAATTCGTAAAAAACACAAAACGCGAGGTTTCTATAGATTATATACAAAAAGTAGTGTCAGATTACTTCCAAATGGATGTAGATACTTTACAGTCAAAAACCAGAAAGCGTCATATTGTACAAGCCAGGCAATTGGCTATGTTTTTTGCAAAAAAATTCACCAAAGCGTCATTAGCTAGTATTGGTTCACAAATTGGAAAACGTGATCATGCAACTGTACTTCATGCATGCAAAACGGTTGACAACTTATCTTCAACAGATAAACAATTCAGGAAATATGTTGAAGACCTCACCAAAAAGCTATCTATTTAAATACTTTTAGAAATGAAAATCTTAATGGTATGCTTAGGAAACATCTGTCGCTCTCCTTTGGCAGAAGGTATACTTAAATCAAAATTACCTCAAGGCGTTTTTAGTGTAGATTCTGCTGGAACAAGCAATTATCATATTGGCGAGTTACCAGACAAACGCTCAATTGAAGTAGCCAAAAAAAACAATTTAGATATTACATATCAACGCGGACGTCAATTTTCATTGGATGATTTTGATAAATTTGATCTAATATACGCAATGGACACTTCCAACTACCAAAACATTATTAAACTTGCACGAAATCCAGAAGATATTAAAAAAGTAAAACGAATCCTTGACGAAATCCCTGATTACCAATTAACTGATGTTCCAGACCCTTATTATGGTGGGCAAAATGGATTTGAAAACGTTTTTGAAATGCTAGACTTAGCATGCCAAAACATAGCTGAAAGAATCTTACTAAACCACCCATAACTAACTATACATCTTAGAGTTATATTTTTTTTGTATTTTTAGAATATAAAAAATCCCTAAAACCAATTCTATGAAAAGGATGTGCCTACTCCTATTGAGTCTGTTTTTTTATCTTAATATTTATGGACAATTAGACATTGCAATTGAAAATTTTGGAACAGGATTCAACAAACCTGTTAATATAAAAAACGCTGGAGACAGCAGGCTTTTCATAGTTGAACAAGATGGTTTCATTCAGATTCTTAATGCCGATGGCACTAAAAATATAACACCCTTTTTAGATATTGATGATATTGTAATTGAAACAAACAATGACGAAAGAGGGCTTTTAGGCTTAGCATTTCATCCTAATTATAATGTTAACGGCTACTTTTATGTGAATTATATTAATCTTTCTGGAAACACAGTAATTTCAAGATTCTCAGTTAGTGCCAATCCTGATATTGCAGATGACACATCTGAACTTATAATTTTAACATATTCACAACCTTACCCAAATCATAATGGAGGCGATATGGCTTTTGGAAATGATGGCTATCTTTACATAAGCTCTGGTGATGGAGGAAGTTTCGGTGATCCAGATGACAACTCTCAAGATTTAAGCAATTTGTTGGGTAAAATATTAAGAATTGATGTCAATAATACTTCAGGTGGAAACAATTATGCAATTCCTATGGACAATCCTTTTATTTCTGATGGAGCTGCTGCAGATGAAATATGGGCTTATGGGTTAAGAAATCCATGGAAGTTTTCATTTGATAGTTCAAATAACAATCTATGGATTGGAGATGTCGGTCAAAATGAAATTGAAGAAATCAATATGATTGGCAGTTCATCATCTGGAGTAAATTTTGGCTGGCGTTGCTATGAAGGTTCTTCTGAATATAACCTAACAGATTGTCCAGCAATGAATACTTTAACTTTCCCAATTGCTGAGTATACACATACAGCTAGCGGAAATACTAAATGTTCTATTACAGGAGGCTATGTTCACCGAGGAACCATTAATACAGATTTAAATGGCTATTATTTTTTTGCGGACTATTGCAGCGATGAAATAGGCACTATTGATGTTGATGGAGGTGATTTTACCATACATTACTCTGATCAATTTACCGGAAACAACTGGACCACTTTTGGTGAGGACATAAATGGAGAGTTATATATAGCAGGTGTTACTTCTGGTGATGTTTTTAAAATTATTCCTGGCAACTTAAGTACAAATGAGTTTAATGATTCGACCATTAAAATGTATCCAAATCCATCAAATAACATTGTTAATTTTAATTTCAAAAACACCATACAACCTACAGAAATTACTATTTTTGATTTACACGGAAAACAGGTAAAAATTCACAATCAATTTTCAGGTAGTTCTGTTCAAATATCAACAAAAACCCTATCAAAAGGTGTTTATCTGGTTCGTTTACAGGATAGTGAAGGTAAAATAACTAATAAGAAATTAGTAATATATTAAATGGAAAACATTAGCGGAAACCTATATTTGATACCAACACGACTAGGTGATAATGCTCCATTAGAAGTACTCCCTATTTCTGTTAAAAAAGTCATAGAAACTGTTAATGATTACATTGTTGAGAATGAAAAAACAGCTAGACGATTTATTAAAAAAATAAGCTCAGGAAAGTCGCAAGCCTCGTTAAATATTCACATTCTTAACAAATATACAGAGCTTAATGAATTACCTTCCTTTCTTGAAGTTTGCAAACGAGGAAAGCCAGTAGGATTATTGTCTGAGGCTGGTTGTCCAGGAATTGCAGATCCAGGTGCTGAAATTGTTAAAATAGCACATCAAAACAACATTAGAGTTATTCCTCTTGTTGGACCTTCTTCAATTTTATTGGCCCTTATGAGCTCTGGAATGAATGGGCAGAATTTTGCATTCAATGGTTATTTGCCTATCGATAAAGGGGAACGAAAAGCAAAGCTTAAACAATTGGAAAGGCTTTCAGCAGAACAAAAGCAAACACAACTTTTTATTGAAACGCCTTACAGAAACAATAAAATGCTAGAAGACATTTGTTCTATTTTACAAAATCAAACAAGAGTTTGCATAGCTTGTGATATTACCTTGCCTACAGAGTACATAAAAACTAAAACGGTTGAAGAATGGAAACGCACAACAGTTGACCTTCATAAAAGGCCAGCTATATTTATCATTCAAAAAGATTAATGATTATAAAATAGCTTTAGCTTCTCTGTCACCAATAATGAATGAAGTATCATATCCAGAGAATTTTTTCATGTAGTTTCTAATGGTAGTTCCATAGGCATCAGCAAAACCAATAGCACCATAGCTACGCAAATATTTCTTTACACTTCCAGGTCCAGCCAAATGAGCAGCAGCTAAAATTCCTGATTCAGTAACTAAAACGCCATCAATATGTTTACCTATAAAACGTTTGATATCTCTTCTTAAAATCCACTTATTACGAGCCGCATTTGCAATAAATGCTTTTTCTTGTAATTCAGGGTCATTTAAAAATTCGTCAGTATTATAAACTCCAATAAGCTCTAAAGTGTGTTTTCCAAATTGATATTTACCTAAATATCCGTAAGAATTTACTGAAAAATAATCGCCTCGAGACTCTTTAAACGCTAAAGCTTCCTTAAAACCTATGAACGACTTATCAAGTTTTGGACTGAAAAAACAGTCCTCGATATCTTCAGAATCAACCTCAGAATTGACTTGAGATAAGTCCTCAGAAATATTAAAATCCAAATCAAGGCATTTTACCGAATAGTCAGCAAAATCAATATATACATTAGTATTGAGTGAGCCAAAAACAGTTGCTAAAATCACAACTGGCATAATCGAATAAACTACTAATCTTTTATTCATATTTTGAATTTTAGATGAAAAATTAGAAACCAAATCCTCATCAAATTTCAGCGTGCAAAATTACAAGAATTTCTAAATAATTCAAAATTAATCGTTTAAATGTTCCTTTTAGAAGTAGAATAGACGAAATACAAGCCTATTTTGGTTGTTAAATTCAATGGTTGGAAGTGGGATTTTAATAACATTCAATACCGAAAATATCGTTTTTAAAACGTGAGATTCAGTTTTGATTCGTGATAAATCTACATCAAAACTTAAATAGTACTGCCTGATTTGATTTTGACTTGTAAACAAATTATCAACAGGTTCTCCTTTACTAGTTAGCATGCCATCTGCTCCATAACCAAAGGCAATGTTAAGCCACTCTGGTATGTTACTGTCTTTAAAAAACGAATGCAAGTTGGCACTCAACCAATAGGTTTGTCCATTATAATCTTTTAAAGCCTCTTCCAAAAACCCATTTCCTAAAGTATTTGGTCTTTGTGATGCATAATTGGTTCTATGAAAAGAGTATTTAATAACGAATCGTTGTTCATCCCAAAGTAATTCTTGACCTACATACAAGCCAGTTCCTAAGGCATTTGCTCCAAAATCTGACCATGAAAATCCCCATTCTGAAGAAAAGCCATCGAATACCTCAACAGTTGTTAAGAATGCTAAACCCAAAGTAGAACCATAAATAAGTTGATCCTTTTTACTAACTCCACTCCATTTTAAGAGGTCTGCTCCTGCTTTACTTAATTGATAGGTTGAAAACACATGGCCTACTTTATCCATTTGTTTCCATTCATTAGCATCATTTATGGTATGGAACTTTGAGCGTGGGTAATCATTATACCAAAGTGAATTCAACCCAATAAGAGAAAGCCCTAATACAGAAGTTTCAGTAATCACAAGAGCATTACGTCTACTAATGTTTAATGTATCACTAGGTTTTAAAAACTTATTTAAATCAGATTGTGAAAAGCAAGAGAAACTCAGCAATAAAAAAAGAATACTATGTGCTGATTTTTTACACACTAACTATCGATTTATACCTTGTTGTGATAGGTATTGCTGGTATTCTCTAGCGTTTTGGTTATGCTGAGCTAATGTTTTAGCAAATTTATGAAAACCAGGTTTTTTAGCATCTGCAGCAAAATAGAAATAATCATGTTTTTCATAATTAAGTACAGCTTCAATAGCAGACATATCAGGCATTGCAATTAATCCTGGTGGCAAACCAGCATTTTTGTAAGTATTATAAGGTGAATTTATTTCCTTATGAACATTAAGGACACGTTTTATGACGGTATTTTTGTATTGTGGTAATTGGTACGCTGCAAATTTTAAAGTTGGGTCTGCTTGTAATGGCCAATTGTTTTTTAATCTATTGATGTAAACACCTGCAATTCTAGGCTGTTCGCTAGCTTCTTTAGATTCTTCATGTACAATAGAAGCTAATGTCATTACTTCATCTCTGTTAAGTCCAATAGATTTAGCTTTTTCAACTCTAGCATCGGTCCAATACCTATTGTACTCTTTTAGCATTCTGTCTCTAAACGCTTCAGCATCAGTGTTCCAGAACACTTCGTAACTATTAGGCAAATACATGCCCAAGCTTGTAGCGTCAGTAAACCCATTTTGCTCATAAAACACAGAATCCTTCATTGCATTAACTAAAGAAACACTATCAGCATCAATTTGAAAAGCAATGCGTCCTGCTAAATCTTCAATAGAGTTTTGATTGTTAAAGGACAGTTTTATTGGAATATTTTTACTTCTAATAGAATTGATAATATCATTATTAGTCATACCTTTTGTAATTCGGTATTTTCCTGCCTTTACATTTTCAACATATTTTTTGCGTTTTGCCAAAGCATCAAAAGTATTTATATGCTTTAATAAAGGTTCTAGTTGAGCTTTAACATCGTCATAAGTATCATTGTTTGAGATAAAAACGTATGCTTCTTCATTATCAAATTTTGTATTAGGAGCAAGCATTGCATTATAAACAAAATATGCAAAATAAGCGCAAACAAGGAGCCCTATCAATGCTATAGCTAAAAGTATTTTTTTAAAGTACATCTGTATTGATTAGTTGTAATAAATATTCGTTATGATAGCTGTTCTGGCTAAACGTCCAATCTTTTTTTAATCCTATGGTTTTAAATCCTTGTTTTTTGAAGAGTTTCAAACTTACCTTGTTATCTTCTAAAATGTTACAATATAATTGATGCAATTGTAAATGAGTAAAACTGTATTTAATCAATAATTGCAAGGCTTCTGAACCAATGCCTTTGCCTCTATCCGTTTCATTTTTGATCAAAATACCAATTCCAGCGCGTTTGTTTAAAAAGTCGAAATCAAAAATATCTATCATTCCTAAAGCCTGATTTTCATAATTGGAAATAACCAAACGTAATTGCTTTGCTTCAAAAACATCTTTATGAGCTGCTTCCAAATACTGCTTAATTAAAAATTTTGAATAGGGTGTTTGTGTGTTGCTCAAATGCCAAATACCTTCATCATTTTCAATAGCATGTACAAACTCTAAGTCTTCAGGCTCTAAAGCACGTAAAAAAATCTGTTTCCCTTTTAGAGTCACCATTCTATCTCTCCTTTATAAACTTGTGTTGCAGGACCAATAAGCCAAATATTGTAGTAAGCACCATTGCTCTGTTCAAACGAAACACTTAAAACGCCTCCTTTAGTATCAATAGTCAACACATTTTTTTCGGTTTCACCAATATAATGCATAGCAAGGGCAACAGCTGTAACTCCAGTTCCACAAGACAAGGTTTCGTCTTCAACACCACGTTCATAGGTTCTTGCTTTAAAATTTGAAGCATCAATCTTTTCTACAAAATTAACGTTAGATCCAACTTCATTATATAGGTCACTGTATCTAATTTTTGATCCTTCTTCCTTAACGTTCAATTGATTGACATTTTGACATAATTCAATATGATGAGGCGAACCTGTATTTAAAAACACATAATCCTGATGTTTTTCAACAGATAAAACATCTTGCATTTTCAAATGAATTTCATTACCAACAATCTTGGCTTTGTGTAATCCATCAATAGCCATAAACGTTGCCTCATAATTAATAATGCCTAAATAATTGGCAAAATGTACAATGCAACGTCCTCCATTTCCACACATACTGCTTTGGTTTCCATCTGCATTAAAATACACCATTTTAAAATCTGTTTCTTGGTCATTCTCTAATAAAATGAGTCCATCTGCTCCAATGCCAAAACGTCTGTCACACAAATGAGCAATCAGTTTGGTATTGTTTTTGTCGAAAATGTTCTGACGATTATCAATCATCACAAAGTCATTTCCAGTTCCTTGATATTTAAAAAATGTGTGTTTCATTTTGAGTTACAAATATATAAATATTAAACTGTAAAGTGTGGTGTTAAAACAGCGTTAATAATGACGTTAAAAATCGTTAAAGTTGAATTTCAATTTCAATAATTAATTAATTTTAATCGTTAAACATTTAAAACTTAAACTAAACACTTAAACCATGAAAAAGATTTTATCCCTTGTTTTAGTTTCAGCATTAGGTGGTGCCCTAACCTTAGGAGGTTACAAATACTTTATCGAAAATGATTCTGATGCTGTAGTAAATCATCATTTAACTGAATTACCTTCTACTATTCCAACAAATTACAGTACAACTAAAACCAATTTGGCGTTAACCAATCCTGATTTTGTTGCTGCTGCCGAAAACACCATTCACACAGTTGTGCATGTACAAAATACTGCTGTTGGTTCAAGACAAATGACCATTGAAGATTTATTTTTTGGAAGACGTTCCCAACGTCCTCAAATTGGAACAGGCTCAGGAGTTATTATTTCTGCTGATGGTTATATTATTACAAACAACCATGTGATTGATGGCGCACAATCTTTAACCATAACAACAAACGACAATAAAACATATAGCGCCGAACTTATTGGTACAGATCCAAAAACAGATATTGCCTTATTAAAAATTGATGCTGATGAAAATTTGCCATACTCAACTTTTGGAGATAGTGATACTGCAAAAATTGGCGAATGGGTTTTAGCTGTTGGTAATCCGTTTAACTTAACATCTACTGTTACTGCTGGAATTATCAGTGCCAAGTCCAGAAATTTAGATCAAACAGGACAACATACACAATCATTTATACAAACAGATGCTGCTGTAAATCCGGGGAATTCTGGTGGAGCTTTAGTTAACACTAGAGGCGAACTCATTGGTATCAATACTGCCATCACGTCTCAAACAGGTTCATATATTGGCTATTCCTTTGCAGTGCCAAGTAATATTGCTAGAAAAGTTATTGCAGATATTATGGAGTTTGGCAATGTACAGAATGGGATTTTAGGTGTGGTTGGTGGAGCACTTAATGGAAAAGCAGCAGAAGATTTAGGTGTTACAGAAACCGAAGGATTCTATGTTAGTGAAGTACAAAAAGAATCTGGAGCTGAAAAAGCTGGTATAAAAAGTGGTGATATTATAAAACGTATAGGCAATACTCAAATTACTAAATTTGCTGACTTAAGAGGTTTTTTAAGTACTAAACGACCTAATGATGTTGTCAATGTTACTGTTTTAAGAAATGGTGATGAAAAAGTGTTCCCTGTTACACTATATAAAAATATGACCGTTAATATTCCAGTAATCGGAACACTTAAAAAAGCAACCAAAGATGAACTTAAAAAATACGACCTTGATTATGGTCTTGTAATTTCAGATTTAAGCGATCGATACAAAGATGAATGGCAAGCAGATGGTATTGATAAAGGAAGTATTGTAACTGCTATTAATGGTGTTAAGGTAAACACCATAGAGCAAGTAGAACAGCTCATTGAAAATCGATCAGAATACGAGCCAATTCGTATTGAAATTGTAAAACAAAATGGTGAAAAAGTAACCTACAGGTTTAGATAGTATAGTGTTTTTTTCATTGTAAACCCTCTTTCTTTAATTTAAGATTGAGGGTTTTCTTTTTTTCTGAAATTGAACACAAAAACGTTTAAAATATATTACTTTTGCGAAAAATTTAACAACACACATCTAAACCAAAAAACAATGAGTTTTAACGAAACTTATGAAAAGGAATTAGCCTTTCAAGCAGACAGACGTAGAGCCACTGTAGAATTTATTAAAATCATCAGTGATTTATGGTACGATAAATCTATCGAATTAGTGCTTTTTAGAAATCAGTTAATTGACAGAAATGTTAGTGAAATTCTAAACTTGCATGAATATGCTGGCGAATTTGTGCAAAAACCAATCTCCATTTTTGATTCGGTTGAAATTGCTCAAGCCATTAAAAATTTCGATTTACCTCCAGCAAAATTAGATATCGGAAAGTTAACTTATGAGTACCACTTAGAAGATGACAAGTACAGTAATGCTGCAGCCTTTGTTGCTGACAAATTAAAAGATGCTAATACCAATGTAAGCATTCAGCCAAAAGATGTTGTTCTTTATGGTTTTGGTCGTATTGGTCGCTTGGTTGCAAGAGAATTAATGACCAGAACAGGAAAAGGAAGCCAATTACGCTTACGTGCTATTGTGACCAGAGGCGAAATTAACGCTACAGTTCTTGAAAAAAGAGCGTCTTTACTTCGTAACGATTCTGTTCATGGTGATTTTTCAGGTACTGTTACAGCTGATTTAAAAAACAGCGCACTTATTATTAATGGTACAACTGTAAACATCATATCGGCGAACAATCCAGAAGATATTGATTACACACAATACGGAATTAATAATGCGTTGGTTATTGATAATACTGGAGCCTTCAGAGATAAAGAAGCCTTAAGCAGACATTTGGTTTCAAAAGGTGTAAATAAAGTTTTATTAACTGCTCCCGGAAAAGGTATTCCAAATATTGTTCATGGTGTCAACCAATTTGAAAATGATCCTGATAAGATTGATATTTTCTCAGCTGCATCTTGTACTACCAATGCCATTACTCCAATTTTAAAAGTAATGGAAGATTCGTTTGGTGTAAAAAGTGGTCACTTAGAAACCATTCACGCTTACACCAATGACCAAAACTTGGTTGATAATTTCCATAAAAAATACAGACGTGGTAGAGCTGCTGCATTAAATATGGTGATTACCGAAACAGGAGCTGGAAGTGCTGTTACTAAAGCATTACCTTCATTTGAAGGCAAGTTAACATCCAATGCTATTCGTGTACCTGTACCAAATGGATCATTGGCTATCCTTAATTTAGATTTAGAAAATCCAACTTCTGTTGATGGTATTAACTCTGTCATTAAAAAATATGCCCTTGAAGGTGATTTGGTAGAGCAAATAAAATATGAATTAAGTGACGAGCTAGTATCAAGTGATATTATTGGTAGTTCTGCTCCTGCTATTTATGATAGCAAAGCAACCATTGTAAGAGCAGATGGCAAAAACGTTATCTTATATGTTTGGTACGATAACGAATATGGGTACAGCCATCAAGTTATAAGATTAGCAAAATATATTGCTAAGGTTAGGCGTTTTACATATTATTAGTAGATTATAACATCCAAAAAAAAGTATCGTTCGTATATATTTTAGCCTCGTAAATTACGAGGCTAAAAATTTAATAATTATATTGCTGTACATTTACAAACCTAACAAATTGACTACCAAAGCATGAAGACTTTAAAATTTTTAGCGCTAACCTTAATTCTGGTTATGAGCTCTAATTCTCTCTACGCACAAGACAACGAAACGCAATCAATTAACGAAGGATCCATTAACGACCAATTTGAATATATTCTCAGAAAATCCGGCAATTTTAAAGGCACCAATGGACAACAGTATGAAGCTGTTAGCAGAAACCTCTTACTTGCATTACAATCACATGCTAACGATTCTTTAAAAACCATTAGAGAAGATTTAAACAAAACCTTAAATACAGTTGAAGTCCAACAAAAAGAAATCAGCGATTTAAAATCTCGATTAAACACAACCCAATCTACACTTGACGCTACCAATCAAGAAAAAAACAATATGGCTTTATTGGGTTTACAAATGAGCAAAACAAGCTATAATATATTAATGTGGTCTATTATTGCAGGCTTGCTCGCCTTGTTATTGATGTTTATTTTTAAATTCAAAAACAGTAACTCCATTACCAAAGCAGCAAAAAAAGCCTTAGCTGAAACCGAAGAAGAATTTGAAGAACACAGACGCTCTGCCTTAGAACGTGAGCAAAAAGTGAGACGCCAGTTACAAGACGAACTCAATAAGCAAAAAGGCATTAGCTAGTTGTCATATCGTATTTAATAAAAGATTCTCATGCTTTTCAATTTGAAAAGCTCAGAATTACAGTTCAAATAAAAAAATCCGTAAATTTCTTACGGATTTTTATTTTTATACCAATGCAGATTATAAAAGCAGAACTTCAGCATGTCCCGGATTTAATCCCTTTGTTTGATGGTTACCGAATTTTTTACGAGCAAGAATCAGACTATGTAAGAGCGAAAAGCTTTTTAACAAAACGCTTAAAACGCAACGAGTCCATTATTTATATTGCTTACGACGAAGAAAATGCAGTAGGCTTTACACAACTCTATCCTCTGTTTTCATCAGTAACCATGCAACCTATGTTTTTGCTTAACGATTTGTATGTTGAAGACAATTACCGAAACCAAGGCATTGGCAATATGCTTATAGACAAAGCCAAACAATTATGCAAAACCCTTAATTATAAAGGTCTTGCCATACAAACAGCGCAAGATAATCCTGCGCAACATTTGTATGAACGCTTAGGTTTTGTAAAAGACACAGATTTGCATTTGTTTTGGATAAATAAAATAGATTAAAAAAACAGTAACTTAGCAAAAAAAATCAAACTATGATAAAAAGCAGCATCCTGACACCATTCCAAAAGTTCGTTAAAATTGAAAGTTTTAGCGGACTGTTATTATTAGCTGCGACCATTTTAGCCTTAGTTTGGGTAAATTCGCCCTTTGGCGATAGCTACCTAGCCATTTGGCAATACGAAATTGGGTTTAAAACCGAAACCTTTGAGCTTAGTAAACCACTCATTCTATGGATCAATGATGGCTTAATGGCTATTTTCTTTTTTTTGATTGGGTTAGAAATTAAACGCGAATTTCTTATTGGCGAGTTAAACTCTGTTAAAAAAGTAGCTTTTCCACTCTTTGGCGCCCTTGGTGGTATGCTGGTGCCTGTATTATTGTTTATGCTGCTCAACCAAAACCCCGAAACCTTTAAAGGTTGGGGAATACCAATGGCCACCGACATTGCTTTCTCGCTTGCTATTTTAAAAGTTCTTGGAAATAGAGTTCCATTGAGTTTAAAAATATTTTTAACCGCCTTTGCTATTGTGGACGATTTAGGTGCTGTATTGGTGATTGCGTTGTTTTACAGTGGTAATTTAAATGTCATGTTATTGGTGTATGCCTTATTGATACTTGCATTTTTATACACACTATCATACAAAGGTATTTACTCTAAGTTTCTACTAATATTTTTAGGAGGCGTTGTATGGTTGCTGTTTTTAAAAGCAGGTATTCATCCTACGCTTGCAGGTATATTATTGGCCTTTTCGGTACCTATTAGACAGCGTGTAATGACCAAGGAATTTATTGATAATTTGGTGGATATTACAAACAATATTAAAAAGGCTGAAGTCATGGACAAACCCATTTTATCTAAAGAACAAATTAGCGAAATAGACGACCTTGAAGATTGGACCAACAAATACCAATCACCATTACAACACTTAGAACATAGTTTACATGATTGGGTAGCCTATTTTATCGTTCCTGTTTTTGCTTTGGCAAACGCAGGCGTTCTTATTAGTAGCGACATGTCTTTAGACACAGCTTTGGTACAAAACATAGTGGTTTGTTTGGTACTTGGCAATAGTATTGGTATTACAACCGTCATATTTATAGCCAAGAAATTAAAACTGGTGGAGATACCTAAAGACATAGCTTTTAAACAAATAATTGGTGTCGCATTTTTAGCTGGTGTTGGGTTTACCATGTCCATTTTTATTGGTAGTCTTGCCTTTGCCAATAACCCAATCTATATAGACTCTGCAAAAATTGGGATTTTAATTGGCTCGTTAATCTCTGCGGTTACTGGGTTTGTTATTTTAAGGTCGAGTGCAAAACAGTAATACTACACATATAACTACGTATTGTTTTTATAAAAAAACCTTGCTAGCGCTCGTCTTTGACGAGTGCTTTTAATAACTGCTATTTATAATCAAATCCAAAGTCTCCCATCTAAGACAAGCTCCAGCACCTTAAGACTTATTAAAACCAACTCTTTTCTTTTTAAGCGAATAATTGCATCTTTGTCATTATTATCTGAAGCTTTAGCGAAAGTATAACACCATGCGAATAGACATCATAACGGTTTTACCAGAATTACTTAAAAGTCCTTTTGAGGCTTCTATTTTAAAACGTGCTATTGAAGCAGGTTTGGTAGAGGTACACCTACACAATTTACGCAATTATACCACAGACAATTACAACTCGGTTGACGATTACCAATTTGGTGGTGGCGCAGGCATGGTCATGATGGTGGAGCCAATTGATAAATGTATTTCAAAATTAAAATCTGAGAGAGATTATGACGAAGTTATATACATGACACCAGATGGAAATACCTTAAACCAAGGCATTGCCAACCAACTATCGCTTAAAGAAAACATCATCATACTTTGTGGTCATTACAAAGGTGTAGATCAACGTGTACGCGACCATTTTATTACCAGAGAAATCTCAATTGGAGATTATGTATTGTCTGGTGGCGAACTTGGAGCTGCAGTACTGTGTGATGCTGTGATACGTTTAATTCCAGGTGTGTTGGGCAATGAAACATCTGCACTCACAGATAGCTTTCAAGATAATTTATTAGCACCACCAATTTACACACGACCAAGAGACTACAAAGGCTGGAAAGTACCAGAAGTGTTGTTTAGTGGTAATTTTCCTGAGATAGAAAAATGGCGCGAAGAACAAGCCTACAAACGTACTAAAAAGCGACGTCCAGACTTACTAGATGAGTAAATAAAAAACTTTTTACTTTTCACTTTTTACTTATAACTTTTTAATTATATTTGCACCCAATTTCGGGTTAACCTCTGGCGAGAATCGTGAATGTTGTTTCGAATGAACCATTAAAAAGATTAACATGGAATCTTTAATTAAATTTGTACAAGACGAATTTGTAACAAGAAAAGACTTGCCAGAATTTGGAGCTGGTGACACAATTACAGTATACTACGAAATCAGGGAAGGCGAAAAAGTACGTACGCAGTTCTTTAGAGGTGTGGTTTTACAACGTAGAGGAACAGGAAGTTCTGAAACCTTTACAATTAGAAAAATGTCTGGAGCGATTGGTGTAGAGCGTATCTTCCCATTGAACTTACCAGCATTACAAAAAATTGAAGTCAATAAAAAAGGTAAGGTTCGTAGAGCAAGAATATTCTACTTTAGAGGTCTTACAGGTAAAAGAGCAAGAATTAAAGAAAAGAGAAGCTAGTTTATTTTCTTTACAAAAGTATTATAAAGCCTTGGGAAACGAATTCCAAGGCTTTTTCATTGTTAACAATTGTTCATAACTACGGTTTATAACAGGTTGATATATAAGTGCTTTAAAAATTTGTAAAATTGAAATCTTGTACTACATTAGCAAAAGAGTTAAGGGAAAAAATCATGAAAATTGATTTTCTGCTGTTTTCGGACTGCGCTCTAGCTCGATAAAGTAACGTTCTTTATATAATTGTTTTTTGAGGTTACAAAGCGCCATGTGTATGCATGTGTAAGTGGAGAAACCATGAAGCCTTAAAGCGAGCTGTATGTTAACTCAGATAGCAAACGAGTAAGGTGAAAAGTTCTAAAAATTAGAAGGATCGAAAGTGGAAGCTAATGGAAAGAGCAATGCTTCAGAAAGTAGTAAATCATGCAAATGAGGTACTGAAAGATGAAGGATCAAGAAAAACGGTTAAAAACCTGAAACATGTTGCGTAACACGTCAATACATTTTGAAAGTTACAACGATGTTTCAATTTGAAACAGCAAATACTTGAGCCGATAAAGTATTTTTAGAAGGATTTCGAGATTTACTGAGGTTAGCAGCAATGTTAAATAGGCCACGAAAATTACTGTTTCAGAGAAAGCCATGTCAGAGTAGATTAGTCTACAGTGATATGGCTTTTGTTTTTTAGTGAAACTTCATTTTAAAAGCTTGCATAACGCCATAAAATATTAAACTTTGAAACTCTTTCAGAGTTCAAAAAACATAATAAGTCTAACAAAATCATATCTTCGCTTTTCATTTATAGACCATGCTACCAATTATTCTAGATCAAACATACAACAACCAAGACTACGCCAAAACTGGCTTACCTAAAGCCGAGTACGACAATTGCACCTTTACAGATTGTAATTTTGAAGCCTGCTATTTAACTACTATTTCATTTCTAGAATGTGAATTTATAAACTGCAACCTTACCAACACCAAACTAAAAGAAGCTACTTTTAAGGATGTTTCTTTTACAAACTGCAAAATGGTCGGTATGCCTTTTTACGAGTGTAATTCGTTTTTGTTTTCGGTTAGTTTTAAGGATTGTAATTTAGACTTGGCTACGTTCACTAACCTAAAACTAATTGGTACTTTGTTTAATACATGTAGTTTACAACAAAGCGATTTTTCTGAAGCAGACTTAACAAAATCAAGTTTTAATAACTGCAATTTAAAAGATGTTGTATTTGAAAACTCAGTATTGGAAGGCACAGATTTTAGATCAGCTTACAATTTTAGTTTTAATCCTAATAGTAATAGAATGAAAGGTGCAAAATTTTCTAGAACAACTATTGATGGGCTTCTATTATCACATCAGATAATAATTGAATAATTATCAGCATATTTTTACGAATTTCTCAATAAATGGAAAGTTTTTAAACCATTTATTAAATCTTTAACTGTTATTGTACTTCTAGTTTGATTTAAATGTAACTCACGAGCAAATTTTGTATATTCGCACTCTGAAAAAAACCCTAATATGAGTTTTTGTTTTTTCATCTACTTTAACTAAAAAATTATCACTTAAATGTCGAAAATAATTTATACTAAAACTGACGAAGCTCCAGCATTAGCAACCTATTCCCTACTTCCAATTATAAAAGCGTTTACAAAATCATCAGGCATTTCCATAGAAACAAAAGATATTTCATTGGCTGGACGTATTCTAGCAAATTTTCCAGATTTTCTTAACGACGATCAAAAACAAAACGATGCTTTAGCCGAATTAGGCAACATGGTAAAAACACCTGAAGCAAACATTATAAAATTACCAAACATTAGTGCTTCTGTACCTCAGTTAAAAGGTGCCATAAAAGAATTACAAGACAAAGGTTTTGCGTTACCTGATTATCCAGACGAGCCTGAAAATGATGAAGATAAAGCAATAAAAACAAGATACGACAAAATTAAAGGAAGTGCTGTAAATCCAGTACTTAGAGAAGGAAACTCCGATAGACGTGCGCCAAAAGCAGTAAAAAATTATGCGAAAAAGAATCCGCATTCCATGGGAAAATGGAGTTCAAGCTCAAAATCTCATGTTGCTACAATGACTGAAAGCGATTTTTACCATAATGAAAAATCTGTAACACTTCCAGAAGCAACAACAGTAACTATTGAGCATACCGACGCTAATGGAAAAACAACTACTTTAAAAAGTGATTTAGCATTACAAAAAGGCGAAATTATTGACGCATCTGTCATGCAAAAAAATGCTTTGTTGCGCTTTCTTGAAGCCCAAGTCCAAGATGCTAAAGACAAAGGCGTATTGTTTTCATTGCACATGAAAGCAACGATGATGAAAGTGTCTGACCCCATTATTTTTGGTCATGCAGTGAGAGTTTTTTTTAAAGATGTGTTTAAAAAACATGGAGAGACATTTGATGACATTGGTGTTGATGTCAATAACGGTTTTGGAAATCTACTAGCTAATTTAGCTGAAGTTTCAGAAGAAAAACGCAAAGAAATTCTGGCAGATATTGATGCTTGCTATAAAAACAATCCAGACTTGGCCATGGTAAACTCCGATAAAGGTATTACCAATTTACATGTACCAAGTGATGTGATTATTGATGCCTCGATGCCAGCAATGATTAGAAATTCTGGACAAATGTGGAATGCCAAGGGAAAATCGCAAGACACAAAAGCAGTGATTCCAGATAGCAGTTATGCAGGAATTTATACAGCAACCATAGATTTTTGTAAAGAGCATGGTGCTTTTGACCCAACAACCATGGGAACAGTGCCTAATGTTGGACTCATGGCACAAAAAGCCGAAGAATATGGTTCACACGATAAAACCTTTGAAATAGCATCAAACGGAACAGTAAGAGTCGTTGATGCGAATGGTAATACACTAATTGAGCATACTGTTGAAGAAGGTGATATTTGGCGCATGTGTCAAGTTAAGGATGCACCTATTCAAGATTGGATTAAGCTAGCTGTGTCAAGAGCAAGAGCAACTAATACTCCTGCGGTATTTTGGTTAGATGAAAACAGGGCACATGATGCCGAATTGATTAAAAAAGTAGAAATGTACTTACCAAATCATGATACAGCTGGTTTAGATATTCAGATTTTATCACCTATTAAAGCAACACAATTCACTTTAAAAAGATTAAAGGCTGGAAAAGATACCATTTCAGTTACAGGTAATGTATTACGTGATTACTTAACAGATTTATTTCCGATTTTAGAATTAGGTACAAGCGCAAAAATGTTATCCATAGTACCATTGATGAATGGTGGTGGCTTATTTGAAACTGGTGCTGGAGGTTCAGCTCCCAAGCATGTACAACAGTTTGTAGAAGAAAATCATTTACGTTGGGATT
>JAGQYS010000014.1:0-29391 GCA_020435965.1 Flavobacteriaceae bacterium
AATTTGTTAAAAGGAGTTGGAATTTTGTCTAACTCGTTTTTTTTGTTATTTTTTATATATAAAATTCTTTTAAAATAATCAACAACAACAGACTCATTATCAGGGTTTTAATGATAAATTTAGCTTAATAAAGATTGTTTTATCCTAAATATGATTTTTATCATATTTTTTACCTTATTAAGGTTATAATTTTGAACCATAAATTAAAACACATTATGAAGTCAACACTAAAACTATTAGTATTATTCTTATCACTAGCAATTGTAAGTTGTGGTGGAGAAGAAAAAAAAGATGAAAAAGAAAAAGTTCAACTTAAAAAACAAACAACAACCAAAAAGGCAGAGCCTGCTGCTGCAAGTACCAAAGCGTCAGAAACAATTGACTTAACCAATAAAGGGGTTGGGCCAATAACTTCTGTAGATGTTTCGGCTCCAGTAGATCAAGCAATGGCAGCAAAAGGAAAAGAGGTATACGATAAAATGTGTACAGCATGCCACAGAGCTGACAAAAAATTCATTGGACCAGCTCCTGCAGGAATTATGAAGAGAAGAACTCCAGAATGGATAATGAACATGATTCTAGACCCAGAAGGAATGGTTAAAAACGATCCTTTAGCAAAAGCATTGCTTATGGAGTTTAATGGTTCGCCAATGGCTAATCAAGGTTTAACCAAAGAAGAAGCCAGAAGTGTGTTGGAATACTTTAGAACATTATAAAACAAACCAAAATATGAAACCAATTAAACATCTGTTTTTTGCTTTTGCATTGGTAGCATTGATTTGCTCTTGCAAAAATGAAAATAACGAAGCCTCAACGACCTCTACAGCTAACCAAGCTGATAACACCACAACTGAACGAACTGGTCAAGCTTTTATTGAAGATGATGAAAGCAAACCAACAGTTTTAAGTATTGCAATTGGTTCAAAAGACCATACCACTTTAGTTGCTGCAGTACAAGCTGCACAGCTTGAAAACGCATTGGTAAATGCAGGACCACTAATGGTCTTTGCACCAACTAATGAAGCATTTGCTGCATTGCCAGAAGGAACCGTTGAAAATTTGCTAAAACCAGAAAATAAAGATGCTTTAGCAAACATTTTAAAGTATCATGTAACTCCAGGTAATTATTCTAAAGAGTTTTTGAAAAAATTTAAAAAACTAGGGCAAGCAAACAATCAATATGTTCAAGTTGAAGTAGTTGATGGAGAACCACTTATTGGTGGTGCAAAGATCTTGGCAAGTGTTTCTGCCGGAAATGGTATAGTACATGTTATAGACAAAGTATTGCTGCCTCCAACTGAAGAATAAAAACACTAATTAAAATATAACAACAATGAAAAACATATTTAAATCAACCGTTGCAATGTTAAGTGTTCTAGTAGCATTTACAAGTTGTAACAATTCTGAAAATTCAAATGGCAAATCTGGAGCATTATCTAGTAATATTGCCGAAAAAGTATATGTAGCTCCTGGTGAACATGATTCTCACTATGCATTTATCTCTGGAGGTTACAGTGGTAACTTAACTGTTTATGGTTTACCATCTGGTAGAATGTTTAAGGAAATTCCTGTATTCTCACAATTTCCAACCTCTGGTTATGGATATTCTGAAGAGACAAAGCCAATGTTAAACACATCGCATGGGTTTATACCTTGGGGAGATTCTCACCATCCAGACATCTCACAAACAAACGGGGAAATTGATGGTCGCTTTATTTTTATCAATGAAAACAATACACCTCGTATTGCTAAAATTGATTTAACAACATTTGAAACTACCGAAATTATCGAGGTGCCAAATAGTGCAGGTAACCACAGTTCATCTTTCGTGACAGAAAACACAGAGTATGTTGTTGCAGGAACACGTTTTTCTGTTCCAGTACCACAACGTGATATGCCAATTAAAGATTATAAAGGTAATTTTCAAGGTGCATTATCATTTATTAGCGTAGCACCAGAAACTGGAAATATGGATATAAAATTCCAAATATTAATGCCTGGTTTCAATTATGATTTATCACACCCTGGACGTGGAAAATCTCATGGTTGGTTCTTCTTTACAACATATAACACAGAGGAAGCAAGTACATTGTTAGAGGTTAATGCGTCGCAAAACGATAAGGATTTTATCGCTGCTGTAAACTGGAAAAAAATTGAAGAATACGTAAACAATGGTGGTGGTACCATGATGCCAACAGAATATGCACATAATGTATATGACGAGCACACGCATACCGCAACCTCTACCATGAAAAAGGAAGTTCGTGTCATTAAGCCTTCTGATGTTCCTGGAGCTGTATATTTTTTACCAACACCTAAATCTCCTCATGGTTGTGACGTTGATCCTTCTGGTGAATATATTGTTGGTAATGGTAAGTTATCTGCTAACCTTACCGTACACTCATTTACAAAAATGCTGGATGCCATTGAAAACGAAAAATTTGAAGGCGAAGCATATGGTATTCCAATCTTAAATTTTGAAGATGTTTTAGCAGGTTCTGTAGAGCAACCAGGTTTAGGTCCTTTACACACCGAGTTTGATGGTCAAGGAAATGCCTACACCACGTTCTTTATCTCTTCTGAAGTTGTTAAATGGAAGTTAGGCACTTGGGAAGTAATCGATAGAAAACCTACATATTACTCTGTTGGTCACTTAACAATCCCTGGAGGAAACTCTAGAAAACCACAAGGCAAATACATGTTTGCGATGAACAAAATTACCAAAGACAGATACTTACCAACAGGTCCAGAGCTTGAACACTCTGCACAGTTGTATGATATTTCTGGAGAAAAAATGGAGTTGCTTTTAGATTTCCCAACACATGGTGAGCCTCATTATGCGGCCGCAATGGAAGCTGATCTTGTTAAAGAACGTTCTAAGAAAATTTACAACTTAGAAGACAACAAGCACCCTTATGCTGCATTCTCTGATGGCGAAACAAAAGTGGTTAGAAAAGGTAACGAAGTACATATTTACATGACGACCATTAGAAGTCACTTCTCACCAGATAATATTGAAGGTGTTAAAGTAGGTGACAAAGTGTATTTCCACGTAACTAACTTAGAGCAAGATTTTGATGTACCTCACGGTTTTGCAGTACTTGGACAAAACACATCAGAGTTGTTAATTATGCCTGGACAAACAAAATCATCTGTTTGGGAACCTACAAAGGTTGGTGTATGGCCTTTCTATTGTACAGATTTCTGTTCGGCACTGCATCAAGAAATGCAAGGTTACATAAGAGTTTCTCCTGCTAACAGCAATACTCCATTAAAGTGGTCTATGGGAGAAGATATTGAATAATAAAGATTAGGAGAATTTTGTTTTAGTGTTTATTTTCCTATCAAGGCGAGAGCTGTCTTTTCGCTCTCGCCTTTCTTTTTAAAAACACTTTAAAAAACATTAGTTATTAAATCTTATAAAATTTTGTCATGAAGAAGTCAAATATCATCATGTTACTTGCAGCCATTCTGCCTTTAGGATTGTTCTTGTTTCCACTTTGGAAAATTACCTTAGAAGCTCCGCAATACCCAACACCATTGGGCATGTATATTTACATTAACGATTTCTCTGATGCCAATCCACATGACATCAAAAACATCAATCTAATGAACCATTATGTTGGTATGAAATATATTCCTGAGGCTATTCCAGAGTTTAAAATATTTCCTGCTGGAATACTTATAACAACAGTTATAGGATTAATTATAGCTTTTAAAGGTAACTACAAATGGTTTTTATATTGGTTTATTTTGATGGTAGTACTAAGTAGTGCTGGACTGTATGACTTTTATATTTGGGAACATGATTATGGCCATAACTTAGATCCAAAAGCAATCATGAAATTTACAAACCCTGATGGCACACAAATGGGTTTTCAACCACCATTATTTGGTAGTAAAGACATTTTGAACTTTAGAGCGCATTCTTATCCAAGACTTGGAGCTCTATTTTTAGGACTAGGTATTGCAGTGTCATTTATTGCTTATCTTGTCGGAAAGAAAAACAAAAAAACAACTTAAATATGTAGAGATAAATAGAAAAGACAAAACATATTAAAACACTAAAAAATGCAAACACTAAAACACTATTTAATTATTGCATTATTGCTAATATTTTTTAGCTGTAATGTGTCACCTAAAGCCATAGAATATGGTAGCGATGGTTGTTACTTTTGTAAAATGACCATTGTAGACAAAGTCCATGCTGCCGAAATTGTTACCAAGAAAGGCAAAGTGTATAAATTTGATGCTACAGAATGCATGGTTAATTTTATGGGTGATTTTGATACCTCCGAAATAGAATTATATTTATCCAATAACTATACAGATCCGGAAGCTCTAATAGATGCTACTCAAGCAACTTTTTTAATTAGCGAGAATATCCCAAGTCCAATGGGAGCGTTTTTGTCTGCCTTTAAAAACAAAACCGATGCTGAAAAAACACAAGCTGAAAAAGGTGGTACACTATATACTTGGGACGAATTACTTGTACATTTAAAGAATTAGTTTCATGAATAAATTATTTGTTTTTTTAGCAGTCATTTTCTTGGCTCAAACTAACTATGCCCAAAACATTGAGGTTTGCAATACATGTACTGTTTCAACTTTAAAAGACGCTATTGCCCAAGCTAAAGATTTTGATACCATTACCGTAAAAAAAGGCACTTATAAAGAACACAATGTAATTGTTGACAAACCTTTGACCATCATAGGCGAAGACTATCCAGTAATTGATGGTGAATTTAAAGGTGAAATAATCACAGTTATTTCGGATAACGTTACTGTTGATGGCTTATTTATTATAAATGTAGGCAATAGCTACACTACAGATTATGCAGCTATTCGTGTAAGAAACAGCAAAGACTTCCTAATTCAAAATTTAGTCTTAGAAAAGTTATTCTTTGGTATTTACATTGAGAAATCAAGAGATGGCAAAGTGTTTCATAATAAAATTATTGGAGATGCAGTTGAAGAATACAATTCTGGTAATGGCATTCAATTATGGTACAGCAAGAATGTAGAAATTGAACACAATTTTATACAACATGTTAGGGATGGAATTTATTTGGAGTTTTCAGATTTTTGCACCATAAAAAACAATGTAAGCTCCTTAAATGTACGCTATGGTTTACACTTCATGTTTTCCAATGATGATATTTATCAAGACAATGAATTTTCAGATAATGGTGCAGGTGTAGCAGTCATGTTTTCTAAGAGAATAAAGATGTACGATAATATCTTTAAAGAAAATTGGGGAACAGCATCGTATGGTGTGCTTTTAAAAGAAATTAACGATGCCGAAATTACAGGCAATATCTTTGAAGAAAACACCATAGGCATAAACATAGAAGGCTCTAACAGGATTATCTACAAAAACAACGATTTTATTAGTAATGGCTGGGCCATTAAGGTTCGAGGTGCTTGTTATACAAATAGTTTTTTAGAAAACAATTTTTTATATAACTCCTTTGACATAGCTTATAACAGTAAGGTAAATGATAATGTTTTTGACAGAAATTATTGGAGCAATTACACAGGCTACGACCTAGATAAAAATGGGATAGGCGATGTCCCTTACAGACCAGTAAAACTGTTCTCTTATATCGTCAATAGAACTCCAGAAACTATAATTTTATTACGCAGTCTATTTATAGATATTATAGATTTTTCAGAAAAAGTATCGCCTGTATTTACACCTGATAATTTAATGGACAATAACCCAAAAATGAAAAAAATAGCATGGTAAGTATTCAAAATTTACATAAAAAATTCGGCAAAAATCAAGTCTTAAAAGGTGTAGACCTAAACATAAATGAAGGTGGAATTTTTGCAGTACTTGGGCCAAATGGATCTGGTAAAACAACATTGATAAAGTCTGTTTTAGGTATGGTAATTCCTGATAAAGGAAATATAGAAGTGCTAGGAAATAACATTAAAAAAAGTTCTGATTATAGACATAAAATAGACTATTTACCACAAATAGCCAATTTTCCGAGCAACCTAAAAGTAAAGGAGCTTATCAAAATGATAAAGGATTTACGCAAACCCACTAATGAAGAAACACGTTTAATAAATCTTTTTAAACTAGAACCTTTTTTAGATAAAAAACTAGGAAACCTTTCTGGTGGAACCAAGCAAAAAGTAAATATTGTTTTAACTTTTATGTTTGATAGTCCGCTGGTAATCCTGGACGAACCAACCACAGGCTTAGACCCTATTTCCCTTATTAGATTAAAAGATTTAATTCAAGCCGAAAAAGCAAAAGGAAAAACCATACTTATCACTTCACATATTATGAGTTTTGTTGAAGAAGTATCCGACGAAATAGTGTTTATACTAGAAGGCCAAATTTACTTTAAAGGCACCATTCAAGATTTAAAAACCAAGACCAAGCAGCCAGATTTTGAGCATGCTATTGCGTCTATATTAACCGAAAATCATGCTTAAAATATTAAAATATAGTTTTTACGATTTAATGCGAAGTCGCTGGAGTTACGTGTATTTTGCGTTTTACTTATTGCTTGGTGTTGTGCTGCTTTTTTTAAATAACGATTTGTCCAAAGCAGTCATTACCTTAATGAATGTTATCATTGTACTCGTGCCTTTAATAGGAACCATATTTGGCGTCATGTATTACTATAACTCCAGAGAATTTACGGAATTGTTATTGGCCCAACCTTTAAAGCGTTCCTCTATATTTTTGGGACAATATTTAGGCGTTGCATTATCACTTTCCATGAGTTTGATTTTAGGATTGGGAATTCCGTTTGTATTTTATGGGTTGTTTCAAAGTAGTGCTATTTGGGATTTTTCACTATTGCTCATTACAGGAACTTTTCTCACTTTAATATTTACTGCGCTTGCATTCAATATCGCCTTATCAAACGAAAACAAAATAAAAGGTTTTGGTTATGCAATTTTACTATGGTTGCTTTTAGCGGTTATTTATGATGGTCTCTTTTTAATGTCTTTAATTATGTTTGAAGACTATCCACTTGACAAAGTGTCTCTTGTTGGCACTATGCTGAACCCAATAGATTTATCACGAACCCTTATTTTGTTAAAGCTGGATATCTCTGCTTTATTGGGTTATACAGGAGCAGTGTTTAAAGAATTCTTTGGCACTAATTTTGGGCTCATAATATCCTTTATAATGCTAACTGCTTGGGTGATTTTACCTGTATTCAGAATCGTTTTTAAATCGAAAAGAAAAGATTTTTAATCATTTTGAAATAGTAAGTAAAGTCTGATTTTTATCATGTTTTACAATTTAATATTGCTTTAATTTTGCAGTATGATACTAGTGATAACTCGTAAAATAACAGCTTTTGTTTTAGTGTTTATATTATTTGCTCATAATATAAATACACTTGTTATTATTGGTGATTTTATGATGAATCAGGCGATTATTGCAAAAAATTTATGTGTTCAAAAAGAGAATCAACAAGGTTGTAATGGTAAATGCCAATTAAGAAAACAACTAAAAGAAAACAATCCTGAATCTAACCCAAATAATCCTATTCAAGAAAGTAGACGTTTAACATTAGATGTGTTTTATTTGGTCAATATAAACCTTATAGAACAACAACAGGAAGATATATTGCTTTCTAAAGAAAATATCATTACGCAAAGCCAAAAAATCATTAAAATGTATCTGGAAATAGATACACCTCCTCCTAATTTTAGCTAATCTTTTTTTGTTTCAAAAACCACTTAGGTTTTTACTCTTTTCTGGCTTATTTATTTAGGCGAGCTAGAGGTTTTTAAACTAATCCTAAATCTTATATTACTAAAAGATAACATCAAAATCTATAAATGGAATATTAGAAAGATGTTATAACTATACAATTAAAAACATTAAAGATGAAACTAAAATATATACTACCAATACTATTTGTCGGTTTACTTGCAACTGCTTGTTCAACTGATGATGACGATGATAAAAAAATAAACGAATTAGAAAACCTTGTTAAAATCACGGAAATTTCAAATAGTACACATACCATTGAATTTTATAACGAATCAGGTATGTTTACTACAGGTTACAATAATGTAAGAATGAGATTAAAAGATCTTACAACAGAGGCTTATGTTGAAAATGCAACAATATCTTGGATGCCAATAATGCAAATGCCAACAATGCAGCATTCTTGCCCTAATTCAGGCATTTCAAAAGCAATTGGAAAAGACACTGTTTACGAAGGTTATATTGTTTATCAAATGACCAATGCAGATGGTTCAGGATGGTCATTAACCTTAAACTACACCATTGGCAATGACACTTATACAGTAACAGATACCATAACTGTAATGCAGTATGAAAATCAAAACATTACAAGTTTTATGGGAAATGATGATAGTCGTTATATCATCGCTATGGTAGAGCCAAAAGATCCTAAAATTGCAATTAACGATTTAAAAGTTGGATTGTTTAAGATGGAAAACATGATGTCTTTTCCAATAGTAGAAGATTACACCATTACGTTAGATCCAAGAATGCCAGGAATGGGAAATCACAGTTCGCCAAACAATACAGACCTTACATATAATATTGCAGATAAGATGTATCATGGTGATTTATCGTTAACCATGACAGGTTATTGGGTGCTAAACTTGAAACTTTTTAATGACCAAGACGACCTTTTAAAAGGAGAAGATGTTACTGAAGAAAACATTCAAAGCTCACTTTATCTAGAATTAGAATTCTAACCAATTTAATTGTCAGATTGAGCGCAGCAGGAGTAGTAACATACTAAGGCTGCGCTCAGAATGACGTACCTTTTATTAAGCATTTTTTATGCTTTTAAACACTAACAAATACTCAGATGAAAAAACTCATCATATATTGCATTGCCTTTCTTTTTAGCGGAATTTTATATGCACAGGAAGAACAACAAGATATAAAAAAAGACACAACCAAGTTAAAAGAAATCATAGTACTTGGACGTCGGAAACTAAACAATTATCGTCAAGAAAAAACACTGTCAAGTATTGATAATTTCTTAGAAAAAGCCAATAAGGTTACCATGATAAAACGTGGAAATTATGCTTGGGAACCATCACTTAACAACATGAATAGCGAACGTTTAACCGTTACCATTGATGGCATGCAAATTTTTGGAGCCTGTACAGATAAAATGGACCCAATAACATCTTATGTAGATGTATCAAATTTAGAAAAAGTTCATGTAGGATCAGGGCAACAAGGCACAGAAAACGGTCACGGCGTTGGAGGTGGTATCGATTTACAATTACCTGCATCAAAATATTACGAATCAGGTCTTAAAACAAGTGTGGATTTGGGTTATGAAACCAACGGAAACTATAAAACTGCAGGTTTGGACTTAGAGTATTCTGGCAATAAGTTTTATATAACTACTGATGGAATTTATCGTAAATCTGATAACTACAACGCAGGAGGAGATAAAGAAATTCTGTATTCACAATTTGAAAAATATAACATTTCATTGCAAACAGGTTTTAAGCTATCAGAAAAGGAATCGTTTGATGCCAACGTTATTTACGACAGAGCAACAGATGTTGGCTATCCAGCTTTACCAATGGATGTCTCTCTTGCTGAAGCCTTAATTACATCATTGACTTATAATTATGCTAACGATTCTACATTTATCAGTTCATTGGAATCTAAACTTTATTTCAATACCATAACACACATCATGGACGATTCCAAACGTCCAGATGTACCAATCCGAATGGATATGCCTGGATGGAGCGACACTTTTGGCTTTTATAATAAAGCTAAATTTAATTTAAAGAAACATAACATGCTCATCAATGTTAATGGTTTTTACAATCGTTCTTTGGCAGAAATGACTATGTATCCTAACGATCCAAACCAACCTGCAATGTTCATGTACACATGGCCAGACATTAGAACACTGTATTCCGGAATCTATGCCAAAGATGAATATTCTCTGGACGAGAGTAAAACACTATCTGCTTCATTGCGTTTCGGTTACCACCAAAATCAAATTGCGAAGGAGGAAGGTTTGGAAAGCCTTCAAATATTTTACCCTAATATTGATGATACTAAAAGCCGATTTTTGGCTAGTTTTTCAACAGATTATATTTACAAGAAAGACCATTACGATATGTCATTTGGACTTGGCTATGGGGAAAGAGCGCCTTCTGTTAGTGAAGGTTATGGCTTTTTCTTGTTCAATAGCTTCGATAATTTTGACTACATAGGAAACCCAACCTTAGAGAATGAAAAAGCTATAGAAGTAAACATAAAAACAAATTACCATGTAAATAAGTTGCATATTGGTATTGAGTCTTCTTACTTCCATATCATGGACTACATCATTGGAAATATAGATAACAACATAAGCTCAATGACCATTGGAGCCAATGGTGTGAAGGTTTATAAAGCATTGTCTTATGCCACTATTTTTGATGTGTATTTGAATTCTTCTTATAGTTTATCTAAATCATTGTCTGTAAATGGAACTGTTGGTTATAACTATGGAAAAGGGCATGATAATGAAAATTTACCATTGATAAAACCATTTTCATACTTAGCTGAAATGAGTTACAATAAAGAAAAATTCAATGCAGCATTACAATTGGAGGGAAACGGAAACCAAAGTAAGTACAGTAGTTTTTATGGCGAAGATGAAACACCAGCTTATGCTGTGGTGAATCTTAATTTAGGAAATGTGTTCATTATCAACCAAAATAAACTTGTTTTAAAGTATGGCTTAGAAAACATATTGGACACCAATTATTCTACCTATGCAGATTGGAACAATATATCAAGACAAGGACGTAATTTTTATATCAATTTATCTTTAATTAACTTTTAATAATTAGAAAGGTTGTCTTAAATGGTAAGCCACTGATAGACATTTGTTTAATAGAGGTCTCTTAAGTGTATTTCATAAGGTTTTATTTTCATTAAATTTTTTTTATATTATTTATCTAAATATTATGATAAAAGTCATGATTTATGATTCTGTTAACAATTATTTTTGAATCATAAAAGACAAATTTATCCTATTTGTATAATTTTAATTAAAACACATATGAAACTAGTAACATCGAGATTAAAACCAATTCTTCAGACAGGGTTATCATTAGCAGTCATTCTTTTAATGATATCCTGTGGTAACAATAAAGGAGAAACAAATGAAACACCTGTAGATATTCCTGCTACCCAAGAAATGGTTGCAGAATTGACATCACCACCAAATGTACCAAGAGGTGTAGGGAAACGTAAAGCAAAAAAGCTAATTGTAAAAATGGAAATTCTTGAAAAAGAAGGAGAAATGACAGATGGTGTTAGATATGTGTATTGGACCTTTGGAGGTTCCGTTCCTGGAAGTTTCATTAGAACAAGAGTAGGAGATGAAGTAGAATTTCATTTACAAAACCATCCAGACAACAAATTGCCACATAATATAGATTTACATGCAGTTACTGGACCTGGAGGAGGAGCAGAATCTTCATTTGTTGCACCTGGACATGAAAAAGTATTTTCGTTTAAAACCTTAAATCCAGGGCTTTATGTTTACCATTGTGCTACAGCTCCAGTTGGAATGCACATTGCTAATGGTATGTATGGTTTAATTTTAGTCGAACCTGCAGGTGGTTTGCCACCTGTAGATAAAGAATACTACATTATGCAAGGCGATTTTTACACCAAAGGGAAAAACGGTGAAAGAGGCCTTCAACCTTTTGATATGCAAAAAGCTGTCGATGAAAATGCTGATTATGTGGTATTTAATGGAAAAGTAGGCTCTTTAACTGGTGACAATGCTATTACTGCAAAAGTTGGTGAAACCGTAAGGCTTTTTGTTGGAAATGGTGGCCCAGGCTTAGTATCTTCTTTTCACGTTATTGGCGAAATATTTGATAAAGTACATGTTGAAGGAGGTGATGTAATAAACGAAAACGTACAGACCACACTAATACCAGCAGGTGGAGCAGCAATAGTAGAATTTAAAGTCGATGTTCCAGGAACTTTTATTTTAGTAGACCACTCTATATTCAGAGCCTTTAATAAAGGAGCATTAGGAATGCTTAAAGTTGAAGGGGAAGAAGATAAAAAGATCTATTCTGGCGAAATACGTGATGACATTTATTTGCCTGAAGGTCCAGGAATACAAGAAATGCCAACTACAAACGAAATTGTAGAATCTGAGATTCCTGCAAAATCATTTGACGAGCAAATGGAGTTTGGTAAAAATATTTACATGCAAACTTGTTTTGCTTGCCACCAAGCCGAAGGGCAAGGCATACCAAATGCATTTCCACCACTTGCAAAATCAGATTATTTAAATGCTGACGTTAATCGTGCAATTGGCGTTGTAGTCAACGGTTTAACAGGTGAAATCACTGTGAATGGTGAAAAGTATAATAGTGTCATGACAAGACAAATGTTGTCTTCTGAAGAAATAGCAAATGTCTTGACCTACGTATATAACAGTTGGGGGAATTCAGGAAAAGTGGTAACCAAAGAAATGGTTGATAAAGTAAAACAAAATAGGTAATTAATAGCAAGATGAAAAGCCAAGCCTTTAGATTGTTAGTAGTTTTATTAGTATTTCAAACTGTTCTTTATGCGCAGTCTGAAGGCATGGTTTCCATTCAAGGCAGTCGTTATATTCCTCTTTATGGTCGAGATTCAACAGTGGTTGAAGTCAAGGATTTTGAAATGGACATATATCCTGTAACCAATGCAGAATATGTAAATTTTGTAAAAAAATATCCAAAATGGCAAAAATCTCAAGCTCTAAAATTATTTGTAGATGATAGCTATTTAACTAATTGGAAAAACGATTTAGAGCTCAAAGATTCTGAAAACAATAATAGTCCTGTTACCTATGTTTCTTGGTTTGCTGCTAAAGCCTATTGTGATTGCCAAGGGAAACGTTTGCCAACTGTTGATGAATGGGAATATGTAGCAATGTCAGACCAAACAACAAAAGACGCACGCATTAAGCCTTCTTATAATGAGCAAATTTTAGCTTGGTATGAAGCACCACGTTCTAACGAAAATTTAATAGGACAAACACCAAAAAATGTTTGGGGAGTTTTTGATTTGCATGGCTTGGTTTGGGAATGGACACAGGATTTTAATTCTGTGTTAATTACTGGAGAATCAAGAAAAGATGTAGATAAGGATAGTAATTTATTCTGTGGAAGTGCTGCAGTGAATGCCACAGATTTAATGAATTATGCTGCGTTTATGCGATATGCCATTAGAGGAAGTTTAAAAGCTAAATACTCCTTGAAAAACTTGGGTTTTAGATGTGTAAAAGATATAAACGAATAAAAAAATGAGGTACATAAAATCAGTTTTAATATTGTTTTTGGTTGCCATGTCATTTTCGGCATGCAACTCTAAAAAATCTGATAGTGATTTGGCAGTTTATCAATGTCCAATGGAATGTGAAGGCGATAAAACCTACAACGAAAAAGGAAGCTGCCCAGTTTGTAAAATGGATTTACAACCAATAGAGGTTGAAGATTCAAAGATATTGGATGAAGATGGTATTTCAGATGAATCTATTTTCAATTTAACCTCAAATTGGAACACAGAAGAAGGTAAAGTCATTCAACTTGAAGATTTAAAAGGAAAAACTTTAGTAATGGTCATGATATACACAACCTGTAAGGCAGCCTGTCCAAGATTAGTGGCAGATATGCGCAATATTGAATCTAAAATCCCTAAAGAAAATATTAAAGACCTACGTTTTGTGCTCGTAAGCATTGATCCAAAAATAGACACACCAGCACGTTTAAAGGAATTCGCCATTGAAAACCAAATGGATGGAGAACAATGGACCTTTTTACAAGGAACCGAAAGTGGTGTAAGAGAGTTTGCCAATGTATTAGCAGTAAAGTATAAACAAATATCACCAATGGATTTTTCACACTCAAACATAATAAGTGTATTTAATCCTGATGGAGAATTAATACATCAACAAGAAGGCTTGGGAGTTGATAATAAAGAAACAGTGCAAGCCATTTTAGATTTAACCAATTAAATCAATACTAACCAAAACCAAATAATATGTTATCAAAAAAACAAGCAAGAGCCTTTTTTCTAGGCGGAACGCTGGTAACTTTCCTGATTTTTATTGGGCTTACTATTTACTCGTTCAGTAAACCACAAGATCAATCAAATTCAGAAAATATTACAGAAGCAGTTGTAAGAGGTAAAACCCTATGGGAAGAAAATAATTGTATGGGTTGTCATACAATTTTAGGAGAGGGAGCTTATTATGCTCCAGAATTGACAAAAGTAATTGAACGACGTGGTGCAGGCTATATCAAAGCCGTATTAATGACACCAGTAGCTTGGGAACCAAATGGAAGAAAAATGGTAGCCTATGGGTTTACCGAACAAGAAGCACTCGATTTAATTGAATTTTTCGACTGGATTGATGATGTTGATTTAAACGGATTTGACACAGTAGTTTCACCATTAGCAAAAGACAATAACTAAACTAAAGATCATGAAATATAAATCACAAAAAGTAGCATATTGGTTTTTTGCCCTTTCAATGTTACTATTCGCACTCCAAATAATTTACGGATTTATTATGGGATTTGCTCATGCAGGTTTTGATGGCTTACATGATGTTATCCCATTCAATACAGCAAGAGCTGTACACACCAATTTATTAGTAGTTTGGTTACTCTCAGGTTTTATGGGAGCAGCCTATTATATTATACCAGAAGAAGCCCAACGTGAGTTAGTAAGTGTAAAATTAGCTTATGTGCAATTAATTAGTTTAGCTGTAGTTGGTGTTATTGCCATTGTTGGTTATCACTTTAATTATTGGGAAGGACGTAAATTCTTAGAAATCCCAAGACCTTTAGACTATTTAGTAGTTGTAAATGTACTTTTATTCCTTGGCCTTATCTTGGTTACATTATTCAAAGGTAAAAGAAGAACTACAACAGCGTTGGTACTTTCAATGGGATTGCTGTTTGCAGCCTTACTATATTTACCAGGAATGCTTCCATTTGATAGCCAAGTAATGGATTCATTTTTCAGATGGTGGGTTGTTCATCTTTGGGTTGAAGGTGTATGGGAACTGATAATGGGTGGTATTCTTTCATTCTTGTTAATCAAACTTACTGGAGTAGATAGAGAAGTTATTGAAAAATGGCTTTATGTTATTGTAGGTTTAACCTTCTTATCTGGAGTATTGGGTACTGGCCATCACTACTACTATATAGGTGTTAACAAAATTTGGTTAATTGTAGGTGGTATTTTCTCAGCATTAGAGCCTTTAGCATTTTTGGCAATGGCATTATTCGCTGTAAATATGTATAGAAAAGGGGAAAAGAAACACCCAAACAAACTTGCATTGTATTGGACTCTTGGCGCAGCTATAGTTTCTTTTATTGGAGCTGGATTATTAGGGTTTGCACATACTTTACCACAAACAAATTTATATACACACGGAACTTTGGTTACTGCAATGCATGGTCACCTTGCGTTTTGGGGCGCTTATGCTATGATAGTATTGGCGATTATTAGTTATAGTTTGCCAAATATGACTGGAAGAAAATTATATGAAAGCGCAAGAGGACGAATGGCATTCTGGATGTCTAATATAGGCATGATAGGCATGACTGTTGCTTTTGGAGTTGCTGGTGTAGTTCAAGTGTATTTAGAACGTAAACTTAAAATGGAATTCATGGAAGTACAAAAAGAAATTGAAGTTCATTTTATGGTACTTATTATCTGTGCTACATTATTCATGACCGGAATTATACTCTATATGGTAGATTTCTACAAACATGGTAAACCAACAGATGAAGCATTGGAAACTGCATCAAACGACTAAAAAAATCTAAAATAATGACAAAACATATAGTATGTTTCACCATTACAGCGTTAATGGCACTAAATACTTTTGCCCAACAATTTGATTTATCAGCAGAGTTAAGACCACGATACGAAAACAGACATGGTTTTGGTACTTTGCTTGATACTGATAAAGATGGTTCAAATTTCGTATCACAACGTACACGTTTAAATTTTGCATTTGTAAATGAAAAAATGAGGTTTAAAGCTGTACTCCAAAATGTTAGAGTTTGGGGAGATGTTGGCACTATGTCAAGTAACGATAAAGCAACAGCTTTACAGGAAGCTTGGGCAGAAGCCATTTTAAGTAGTCAAATTTCCATAAAATTAGGTCGTCAGGAAATTTCGTATGATGATCAAAGAATTTTTGGGAACGTTGGTTGGGCACAACAAGCTAGAAGCCATGATGCTTTTTTGTTAAAATATGCACCAGATGTAAACCATAAGATTGATATTGGGTTTGCATTAAATTCTGATTTGCAATCCAATACCGATAATTTATACAGTAATGCAGCAGGATACAAAGCGTTTCAGTATGTTTGGTATCATGGAGATTTTAAAGCATTTGGATTGAGTTTTTTAGCATTAAACACAGGTGTTGAATATCTTGAAAACGAAGGCCTGTCCAATGAAAAACAAACCATAGATTACATGCAGACCATTGGACCTAGATTAACCTATGCATCTGGAAAATTTAGTGCTGATGTTGCTAGTTATTTTCAAATGGGAAAATCGTTGGATATAGAAGTGAACGCATCTTATTTTACAGGAAACATTGGATATAAAATAAACGACAATTTTGATATTGGCATTGGCATGGAATATCTTTCCGGTAAAGATATGGATGATTCAGATTCAGAAATAAAATCGTTTGCTCCACTTTTTGGTACCAATCATAAATTTAATGGGTTAATGGATTATTTTTATGTCGGAAATCATGCCAACAATGTTGGTTTAACTGATGTCAATGCTTCCATTGGTTACAAAAAGAATAAAGTTTCAGCCAAAATAATGCCTCATTTCTTTTCGGCTGCAGCCAATGTTTTTGATGGTTCCGAAAAAATGAAGAGTAATTTAGGTACAGAAATCGATTTAACATTCGGTTATCAACTATCTAAGGACATAACCTTAAATGCTGGATATTCAAAAATGTTTGCAACAGATACCATGGAAATTTTAAAAGGAGGAGATAAAGATGAAAACAACTCTTGGGCTTGGGTAATGATTACCTTCAAACCTAAATTGTTTTCTCATAAAATAGAATAATTAACTATTAAATTTAAAAGACCAGAGTTAAAATATATAAGTAAATTAACACTGGTCTTTTTTATAAACTAATCAAACACTAACAAATGAGTAAACCATATTACCATCCCATAGGAAAGGAAATTGATGTTTTTGAGCATGCCTATAAATGTAAAATACCCTTTTTGTTAAAAGGACCTACAGGAACTGGTAAATCTCGTTTTATTGAATATATGGCTCACGAATTGGATACAGAATTGCTTACTATTTCTTGCCATGAAGAAACATCATCAACAGATTTAATAGGACGTTTTATTATCAAAGGAGCAGAAACCGTTTGGTTAGATGGACCATTGACAATAGCAGTTAAAGAAGGACATATTTTGTATTTGGATGAAATAGCCGAAGCACGACCTGACGTTATTGTTGCCATCCATTCTTTAACGGATCATCGTAGGGAATTGTTTATAGATAAGTTGGGAGAAACCATAAAAGCGCATGAGGATTTCATGTTAGTAGCCTCTTTTAACCCAGGATATCAACGTGGTTTTAAAGAATTGAAACCTTCAACAAGACAACGTTTTGTGGCTATTTCTTTTAATTATCCAGATGAAAAAGTTGAAGCAGAAATTTTAATGTCTGAAACAGGAATTGAAAAGGACACGGCTAAAAAATTAGTGAATATTGCCACAAAAATCAGAAACCTAACAGAACTAGGTTTAACTGAAACAGTATCAACACGATTATTGGTTGATGCGGCTCAATTAATTCATGTTGGACTTCCTAAGCGATTAGCTGTACATGTTGCAGTAGTTGAGCCTTTAACAGACGATTTAGAAGTGATTCAAGCCTTAAAAGACTTAAGTGATTTAATGATATAGCATGTTTGAGTTTGAACCAGATGAATATATTTTTAGCAAGTTTGCATTCTTTTTTAAAAAGCGCAAAAGAAAAAAAGAAGCAGAACTTCAGCACGTTGTATATTTAAATGAACTCAAACCTCGATTGACCATTTTTGCTCGAGCCATTACTGGAGAGTCTATAGAGCTTTATGAGGCTGAAAGAGAAGGTGGCTATAAAAACAATAGCTTTTTTTTACCAACTAAATTTTACGAGTTTCAATCTGTAGAAGAAAACTTGTCTTACTACTTATTTAGAATTTTGTACTTATCCATTCAAAAAAACTTGGGATTGAATTGGAAAGATAATTTGGAACATGATATTTTAGAGTCACAACAAATAGCCAAAGAAACTTCACAGGAAGTGCTTAAAAACGTATTTGAACAATTTCCTAGTTCAGAAATCTATTATAACAAATTTGTTTTGCATTATGAAAGTAAAGCAACAGCTAAATTACCAGCAGATTATTCATTCATCTATGGAAAATGGATGAAAGATTCACCAAATGACGACCATGAAAAAAAGCTTAATAACTTTACTGATAAAGTAAAACAAGCCAACCCAGAACAAGCAACTACAGTTATTAAGTCAAAAGCTGTTGAAGAAATCATCTCAGTACAGATTGACCAAAAACAAATGGATGATGCTGTACTACAGCACCAGTTTGAAAAAGTGGAAACTGCTGAAGAATTTGGAGGTAATTTTAGGGATTTTGATGGCGATGATGATTTAGACGACCATTCCAATGCTTTGGACGAGGTGAATATGAAGTACACAGTTCGTGTTGATGATACAGCGCATTCGGTGTATCAAGCTGAATTCATGGAGAATACCACAATTGCAGAAAGCGCTGAACATGATAGTTTTGGACATCATATTACGTATGACGAATGGAATTATGCAAATCGTAATTATAAAGAAAATTTCTGTAAAGTTTACCCAAAAACACAGTTGCAATCTGATGTAGATTACTATAAAAAAACCTTGAATGATAATAGATCTACACTAGTAGGTTTAAGAAAAATGCTGACTACTGTAAATAATAAATACCAACAACAACGAAGACAAACACAAGGCGAGGAGTTTGATATAGATGCTATAACCGATTTGTTTGTTGATATAAAATCGGGTCATACACCATCAGAAAAAATATACCTTTCCAAACGTAAAAAGGAAAAAGATCTATCCATTTTATTGCTTTTGGATATTAGTCTTTCAAGTGATGGTTATGCAGCAGGAAATCGGGTGATAGATGTTGAAAAGCAAGTGTCTATTTTGTTTGGTGAAATTCTGGATGAATTCAATATTGATTTTTCTATCAATTGTTTTTACTCTAAAACACGAAACCATTCCACTTACTTAACACTTAAGGGATTTGACGATAATTGGAACACGGCAAAATACAGAGTAGGTGATATAGCACCAAGTGGTTATACACGTATTGGTCCAGCTCTTCGTCATTCAGGCGCATTACTTGATAAACGTGACACAAAGAATAAATGGGTGATTTTAATTTCTGACGGTAAGCCTAATGATTATGATAAATATGAGGGCAAATATGGAATTAACGACGTAAAACAAGCATTAAGAGAGTTAAACGAACGTCAAATAAACTCTTATGCATTAGCAATTGAAGCACAGGCCAAGTATTATCTGCCACAAATGTTTGGGCAAAACCATTATCAGATTCTTACAACTCCAGTAGAACTGCTTCAATCTTTAGTGAAACTATATGAAAGAATTAAACATCAATCTTAAATAGATATCTGTTAAGACATGCATAACACAACAATTGATTCTAAAAATATATTTTATCCTCCTGGTGGCATTCTAATTTGGATAATCATTTTCTTGGAGCTTATAACCTTTGGAGCTGCTCTTATTGCAATGGCTTATTATGGTAATCAAGAACAAGAACTGTTTCATAATTCAAGCCTAAAACTCAATAAAACCTATGGTATGATAAATACTATATTTTTATTGACAAGTGGTTTTTTGATGGCAATATCTGTTTCTGAAATTAAGAAAGGAAATACTAAGAAATTCAACAAATTACTGCTTTTAACGATGCTTTTTGGGCTATTTTTTCTAGGATTAAAGAGTTTAGAGTATTATGATAAAATTACCGATGGAATTGGAATTGGCTATAATACATTTTTCACGTTTTATTGGATGCTAACACTGTTTCATGTTATTCACGTTATTGTTGGTTTGGTCATTTTAACATCAGTTTATTTTGGAGTAAGAAAAGAAGACTCTAAAACCAGTATTGATGATGTTGAAGCAAGTGCTGCCTTTTGGCACATGTGCGATTTAATATGGATATTACTTTTCCCTATAATTTATTTACTTTTTTAGATATGAAAATGAACTCTAACTTAACTTGGATAGTTCTCATTATACTTACAATAGCCTCAGCTTTAATTTCAAAATTAAACAGCCATTATGTAGTGCTGATAATTCTATTGTTTTCCTCATTAAAATTCCTAGGGATCGTTTTTGAGTTTATGGAACTTAAAAAGGCACATCTATTTTGGAAAGCAATGATTGTAAGCTTTCTGGTTATTTTTGTTACTTCTATTGCATTGGTTATTTAAAAACACTTTTGGTTATTTCCAAAATTCATCATCCAGTTTATCTTCAAAAGATTCTGGCTGGTGAATTTTTTCAATTTGTAGCATTTGTTCTTCCGTTGCTACTTTTTGTATCTCTGGAAAAAGAACACGCTCTTCAAACCTGATATGCTTCTCTAATTCTTCTTCAATTTTACTCAAAGCTCTTGCATTATCTTCGTTTTCGGTAAATAAACGGTTTAAGCGTCTATGGTCTGCCAAAGCACGTTTAACCAGTTCATTATTGGCATCTAAAATTGGAAATATATGATTTTCTTCCATATTAAAATGCGGAATTAAATGCGTTTCAAAAAACCAATCTGCATAAATTTTTATACGTTTTGGATCGATATTTTTGCTGAAACCAGACCTGATTTTCCAAGACAAAAGCAGTCCATGATGATGTTCCCTGCTTAATGGTTGTAAAGCTTTATGACGTTTTTGTGGTTTGTGCTTCATGGTTTGAATTTTTAATAATGTTGAATAAAAGGAGAAATATCCCTAAGGGTAAGAATACACTAAAAATGAACAATAGCAAATAGTAATTGCTAATCATTCCGTTTCCGTAATAAAATTTATAACCTTGAATCAATAATAACAATTCGGTTAAAACAAAACCAAGTATAAAACTATAAATACCTATATAAAGTGATTTTGAATATGATACGAGGTTACTTTTTGCTATAAAGGACAATAGGAACCCAGAAATTACTCCAAGCATTAATAAATGGATAAACCCGATTACAAAATTGCGATGTGTGTAAACAGCTTCAGAAAATTCTGGAATTAATGTAATTACCTGAAGTAATATTTTAATTAGAAAACAAAGAATGCTAAAACTAATAAGATAAACAATCAATTTGGTATGATGTTTTATGACTTCAAGAAGTTTAGTCTTAATAATTTTTAAAAAGAAAAATAATGTGAATAGCTGAAGAATTACACCAATCCCGTTAACCCATAATAGAGTTTCATGAGGAGCAAACCATTGAATTGGCAATGCCAATGTTAATATGGTAGATGCAATTAGGAAGTTAAAAAACAGCTTAAATTCTTTGGAGTTATTAATACCAAGTATATGAAAAAACACTGTGATAACTGCAATTAAAAACCACCCATTAAATTGAAAATGTAAAAAGAACTGTATGGCAATTTGATAAAAAGCCGAAGCTTGGCCAAGCATTGAAACCGCTGGTCCCAAACACCAAACGCCAATAGTAGAAAGTAACATGAACAAAAGTGATGCTTTAAGTAATTTGCTGGTTACTATAGATTTGGTTTTATGATGCTTCCAAATAAGATAAGCAAAGTAATAACTACATAAAATATGTAACGTTGAAAACGTAATGGATATAACTGCATAGCCTTGAAAGGGAAAGCTTACCATCATACCAACAACCGAAAACTCTGTAAGCCAAAACAAACGATTATAAACTGGTTTTTTCTCCGGAACAAAATAATGAACAATTAAAACAAACAGCATTAAATAAACCCAACCCAACATAGCTACATGTGAGTGAGCATGTGTAAGATACCGATAATTTAAATTTATTGAACTTATAAAAGAGTAGCGTAAAGCCAAACCCATCATTGCAGCGATAAAAAAATTAATCAAGCATATAACAACGAGTTTTTTCTGCATTATAAAGTATATAGGATTGCAGCTGTAAAAATAAGAAAAACACTTCTCTAATTAGGGCAAAAAAATTTGAACTATTTGATTTCTCTAGCTATTAATCAATAATAAAAAAATAATTGTCTTAGAGAAGTGTTTGTCAATCTAAATGAATGAATGTTAATGTTTAATTTTAAGGTTATTCAAAAGCTTGTTCCAATTTAAGGGCTCCTGGAAATAAAATGTTGTTTTCTAAATGTATGTGTAAATGCAAGTCTTTTTCAAATTCGTCTAACATAGCAAAGGCCACTCTGTAAGTATTGCAAGCATCAGCAGGTGGATTGTAATCGTCTGTGAGTTCTGCAATTTCTCTAAAACGCTCACCTTCAGTGTCGTGTTCGTGCATCATCATTGCAATTGGATTTTCAACGGTTCCAAACGAAGGCGATTGTATAGCACCATTTTCCATTTTGGCTTTTACCATTTTTTTAATGAAAGGGAAGAGGATAAGCTCTTCTTTTTTCATGTGTGCAGCTAATTCACCAGCAGAAGCAGTGAATAATTCATTAATTTTAAACAGCTCAGGATGACGTTCACCATGCACACGGCACAATTTATCTAAAAACTGACGTAATACTGGGATTTTTTCCTCTACATATCTATGATGCTTTTTTTCAATATATTCTGCCAATAAATCTAAAGGCCATGATTTATAATCTATAGTTTGATTTGTTGCTGTATTTAATACTGCATTAAGCTCATCTACTAAAACGTTACTATCAATTCCTTTTTTATTGCAAGCTTCCTCAACAGTTCTGTTTCCATTGCAGCAAAAATCAATTTTGTATTTTGTAAAAACTGCAGCAGTCCTGAAATCTTCTGCTACAAATTCTGCTATTTGTTTTTCAGCGTTTTTATGTAATGTTTCCATAAGTTTTTTGTTTCGGATTATTTTTTCTTATTTATATTCAATTTTTTTAGATTTTTAAAAATGCTACTCCAGATTTTATATCCAAAGCCAATTCTTCTAAATTGGTATTTTCTAGCATATCTTTAAGCTCTGTTCTTACTACTTTAAATTTATCATGTACAGGACAAGGATGTTCCTCACCACAAGTATGCAAACCTAGGCCACAACCTTTATAAATTTTATCACCATCTATAGCATTTACTATCTGAGAAAGTTTTATAGAGGAGATTCTTTTTTTATCGATTTCAAACCCTCCATATGCGCCTTTTACAGAATCAATAATATTGTGTCTTACCAAAGCTTGTAATATTTTTGCTGTAAAAGCTGTAGGTGAGTCTATTTCTTCAGATATCTCTTTAGGACTCACACGTTTATTTTCAAACGAATTAATCGCTATGAAAATTGAAGCTTTTATACCATATTCACAAGCTTTTGAAAACATAAATTATTTTTTGTTTATGCAAATATATAACAATATTTTAATTAGGACAAAATTATCTTAATTAAAATAAACGTCATTATTTGTTAAAAAAATCATTATAAATCGCCTGACCCAAAAGCCAAGCGATTTAAGGTTGGTTGGTTAATTAAAATTGCTCAATTAAATAGTTTATTAAATCGGTTGTGGTAACAATTCCTACTAGTTTATTTCCATCAGTTACTGGCAAGGCATGAAACTCTTTTTTTGCTAAAATTTCGGCAACTTCTTTAATGGTTGTATCGGCATTTACGCTTATAAGGTTTTTTGCCATTACCTGTTCAATGGTAAACATATTGTAGACTACTGTATCTATTTCTTGTTCGTCTTCATATACAGCATCTGCAAAACTAATTCTAAGTAAGTCCGTATAACTTAACATACCGATAATATTATCTCCGCTAACTACTGGAATGTGTCGGATTTTATGTTTTTTGAATAATAGTTCTGCATTCTCTAAAGTGTCTGAATGATTTAATGTAATCACATCTTTAGTCATTATTGTTGAAACTGGCGTTCTTTTTTTCATGGTTTAAAGGTTTTTAAATTCACTATTAAAGATAGCCTCTTGTTCTATGAAAAAGTATGATAAATGTCAGTTGAAGATAAAAAGACTTAAAATAAGATTTAATGGCAATCTACTGCACTTGAAACCATTTCAACCACTGGAGCAGGAGAGAGGTAAGGGATTCCTAAACCTAGTCCTCTTAGGATGAAAAGTAAACCAATGAATATTACGAATACTGGTATGGCTTTTTGAATACGTTGTTTAATTGTTGTATTTAAAAATTTACCCAAATAAATAGCAGAAGTCATTAACGGAATAGTGCCTAATCCAAACAAAGCCATATACAAACTACCTTGAACGGCATTTTGCATTGTTAAGGAGGCAAAAACTGCCATGTAAACCAAGCCACATGGTAAAAATCCGTTAAGGAAACCAATGGTTAAAAAAGTATCGGCAGTTTTCTTTTTTAAAGCAGATCCTAAAGCTGTTTTTACTTTGGAAATGATTTTGTAAACAGGTTTTGAAAAATTGTATTTATTAAAAGTTTGCATAGGAATTAAAACCACTAGAATCATCAAAATTCCTATGGCAATAGAGAGTTGTTGCTGTATGCCAAATATATAAAGGCTTTTGCCAATCAAACCAAAAAATAGACCGATAAGACTGTAAGCTAAAATTCTGCCAAAGTGATAAATAAATATCTGACTAACTTTTCTAAACGAGTTGCTTCTATCTACAGGAAGCATAAAAGCTATTGGGCCACACATACCAACACAGTGAAAGCTTCCTAACAATCCAAATATGAGTGCAGGCCAAAGCATATTTTTTTGGTTTAGTAAATTATTTCTTTTTTGTAGAGATAGGATTTTCCGTTATATTGCCAATCAACTTTAATGTTCCAACGACCATCTAACAAACGTTTGTCAGGTATGAGCAAATTATGGTTTGACAGTGAGATTGTTGTTTCAAAGTCAAATTGTTTATTAGATGGTCTGTATAGGAACACTTTTCCTGTTATGTTTTCTGTGTTAAGATCTTTTGGGAAAGTTAGCATAATGCCTTTATCTGATTTTTCCCATTCAATATTTTGTGTTAAACTTTTAGCATTGGTTTCTTTATTAATATCGTTTTGAAACTCTAGTTCTTTTTTATAATAGTCTTCTGTAACCAAATCATGATCGTACTTTTTGTTGATGTTCATATTTATTACAAAGTACATGATAAAGCTAATAAAGGCTATAAATGCTAATACAATTCCTGTTCCCCAATTTATTTTCATCTCTTATTTCCCACAAAAATGGGAATCTCCTTATTTAATTAAATATATTATTTCCTTTTACACTTCGACTGCGCTCAGTGTGACATTACTTTCTAATTATAACTTCTTGGACCTAGAAAGTTAACATTTGTGGTTTCAATTAGTTTGTCGCCACTGTAAACCTCAATTGTTAATTTATTTTTATCTCCTTTTAATTGGCTTTTATCAATTTCAATAAATAAAGTACCTTCAGCTAAGCCTTGTTCTGGAACTTCAAAATCATCATGAGTTGAAACTAATTTGATTTCTCCGTTGTATTTTCTTAGTTTGAAGTTTATATTTTCAATAGTTTTGGAAGTTTTATTTACAAGTTTATATGTAAATACATTACTGATAATATCGCCTTCTTTGTGTTCATATAATTGACCTGGAAGCCTTAAAATCCTTGCTTCAACATCATTTCTTAAAAGAAGCATTCCACTAAGTACACCCATAAGAATTACAAGTACAGCAATATAGCCTTTCATTCTGGCTGTGAGCTTAAACTTTTCTTTCTTTTCAATTTCTGCTTCACTAGCATAACGTATTAATCCTTTTGGAAGATTTATGCTCTCCATTATATGGTCACATTCGTCAATACAGGCAGTGCAGTTTACACACTCTAATTGTGTGCCATTTCTAATATCAATTCCAGTTGGACAAACATGTACACATTGCAAACAATCTATACAATCTCCATGGCCCAAGGCCTCTCTGTCTTCTCCTTTTCTAAATTTTTTCCTACCATTTTCAGCTTCGCCACGTTTATGGTCATAAGCTACTACGATTGATTTATTATCAAGTAAAACACCTTGAAGCCTACCATAAGGACAGGCTATTATACAAACTTGTTCTCTAAACCATGCAAATACAAAGTAGAAAACTGCTGTGAAAATAATTAGAGGAAATAAAGTGCTTAAATGTTCAGATGGTCCATCTTTGATGTATTGAATAAGTTTATCACTTCCTATTAAATAAGCTAAAAATATATTAGCGATTAAGAAAGATATAACGAGAAATATAAACCACTTAAAAACTCGTTTTCTTATTTTTTCAGCGTCCCAAGCCTGTCTATCCAGTTTTCGTTGTTTGTTTCTGTCACCATCTATCCAATACTCAATTCGCCTAAAGACCATTTCCATAAAAATGGTTTGCGGACATATCCAGCCACAAAAAATACGTCCAAACCCAACAGTAAAAAATGCGATAAAGATGACACCGATTATCATGGATATTACAAACAAATGAAAATCTTGTGGCCAGAACGGAAATCCAAAAATATTAAAACGACGCTCAAGAATGTTGAACATTAAAAACTGGTTACCATTAATTTTTACAAAAGGAGCAGCAAATAAAAAGGCAAGCAAAATATAACTGACTATTTTACGCTTTTCATAATACCTACCACTTGGTTTTTTTGGAAAAACCCAAGCGCGTTTACCTTCTTCATTAATGGTACCGATTGAATCTCTAAATGTTTCGTTTTCTGGAGCCTCCAAAACAGTTATAGTTTATATTTATTGGTTATTATCTCCTTCCCAAATATCTCCTTCCGGAGCTTTTGGCTCAGCTGGAGTAGTACCTTGGAATTGTAACACATAACTAGATACTTGAGCCATTTCAACTGGCTTTAATAGCTGTTTCCAAGCGATCATACCTTTTCCATCACGTCCACCTTCAGATACGGTTTTAAATACATTTTTGATTCCTCCACCTAAAATCCAATATTTATCAGTTAGGTTAGGGCCAATGCTACCACCACCATCAGCTTTATGGCAGGCAACACAATTGGCTTCAAAAATAGCTTGACCAGCTTTTAAGTCTGATGCATCTGTTAAAAGTTCAACAGTATTTATATCTACCAAATCTTTTGCATTTTTTTTGTAGTTTTCTATAGCAATTTTAGCTTCGGCATATTCTGTTTCTAGTTCATCAAATTGAGTATATCCATTAAAGACATGGAATCTTAACAGATAAATAGCCGCAAAAATGATGGAAGCGTAAAAACCATATAACCACCAAGGTGGTAAGCTGTTGTCTAGTTCTTTAATGCCATCATAATTATGGTCTAAGATAATTTCATGTTCTTCTTTAATTGGCTTCTGTCCCAATAAGTTTTTATAACTATTTGCTATCCATGTTACAATTTTTGGAGTTTTTACCTTTTGTGCATCGTATTGAGCTTTGGCTTCCTCACTTAAACTTTGGTATAAAATATTGTCCATAGAACCTACAATAGCTTCAATAGCTATTAGTATAAGTAAAACTAACAGTAAAAATAACATGATTATAGGCTGCTCTATAAATGCTGGCTTTTCGCCAGAATCTATAAAAAATTCTATAAGTCCGACGATGATAAAGAATACAACAGGTACTCTTATCCAAGATGGAATTGAATTTCTCATAATTCTGTAGTGTTTTGGTTGTCTAAAGGAAGGCTGCTCACCTTATTGATATAGTCTTTTTTTGCAGTAATTACCCACCAGAAAAGGATGACGAAAAAACTGAAAAATATAAGTAAGGAAATCATAGGATAGATTTCTATTCCTGTGATACTTTCCATATGGTTTTTTACAAATTTTAGCATGATTGTTTAGTTTTGAGTTGATGTTACTTCAGCATCTTTTACTTTAATATCTGTTCCTAATCGTTGTAAATAAGCTATGATAGCTACGATTTCACGATTGCGCATTTCTACGAAATCTTGTCCGCCAGCCTCTTTATCTGCTTCATAGGTAGCTGCAAAGTCAGGATCTGAATACAGGTTTTTCTCAATTTGAGTACCTTGCTCTAGCATGGATTGTTGCGCATTGGCAATATCTTCTTCTGAATAAGGTACACCAAGATTAACCATCACTTTCATTTTAGCTTCCGTTTGAGATTTATCTAACTCATTTTTCACTAACCATTGATAAGCAGGCATTATTGAACCAGATGAGGTGCTTTGAGGATCATACATGTGGTTAAGGTGCCAGTTATCAGAATATTTACCACCTACACGATGTAAATCTGGTCCAGTACGTTTACTTCCCCATAGGAAAGGATGATCATACACAAATTCTCCAGCCTTAGAGTATTCACCATAACGTTCTACCTCACTTCTAAATGGTCGTACCATTTGCGAGTGGCAACTTACACAACCTTCTCTAATATACAGGTCTCTACCTTCTAGTTCTAAAGGCGAATAAGGTTTAACACTACTAATTGTTGGGATGTTTGACTTTACCATTATTGTAGGTACAATTTGAACAATACCACCAATTAATATGGCTATAGTTGCCAGAATAGTTAATTTAATAGGTTTACGCTCTAACCATGTATGCCAACCTTCACCAGCAACACGTCTTTTAGAGACGTTTTGTAATGCTGGAGCCTCAGCCAATTCATCAGTTACTGGGCTACCTTTTCTAATGGTCACAATAATATTGTAAACTAAAATAATCATACCAGTGATGTATAATGTACCACCAATAGCACGCATCCAGTACATTGGAATTATTTCAGAAACGGTTTCTAGGAAGTTTCCGTAAACCAGAGTTCCGTCAGGATTAAATTGTTTCCACATACTTGCTTGCGTAAATCCAGCAACATACATTGGTAAAGCGTACATAATAATTCCTAAAGTACCAATCCAGAAGTGAAGGTTAGCTAAAGCTGTAGAATGTAATTTTGTTTTTACCAGACGTGGAATTAAATAATATATCATACCAAACGCAAGGAAACCGTTCCAGGCTAGAGCTCCAACGTGAACGTGAGCAATAATCCAGTCTGTAAAGTGCGCAATAGCATTAACGTTTTTAAGGGATAACATCGGTCCTTCAAAAGTCGCCATACCATATCCAGTAATAGCAACTACCATAAATTTAAGAACAGGATCTGTACGAACTTTATCCCAGGCACCACGAAGTGTTAGAAG
>JAGQYS010000014.1:29483-38122 GCA_020435965.1 Flavobacteriaceae bacterium
AGTGCTGTATATAGTAAATGGTGAGGTCCAGCCCAAATATATATGAATATTAATGACCAGAAGTGAACAATAGATAATCGATACGAGTACACAGGTCTGTTAGCAGCTTTTGGAACAAAGTAATACATCAAACCTAAGAAAGGTGTTGTTAGGAAAAATGCAACAGCATTATGACCATACCACCATTGTACTAATGCATCTTGTACACCAGCATACACAGAGTAACTTTTTAATCCGCTTACAGGTAATTCTAAACTGTTAAATATATGGAGTACCGCAACCGTTACAAATGTTGCTAAGTAGAACCAAATAGCAACATAAAGGTGACGTTGTCGTCTTTTAATCATTGTTCCAATTAGGTTCCAGCCAAAAACGACCCAGATTAAGGCAATAGCTATATCGAAAGGCCATTCTAATTCGGCATATTCTTTAGAGGTTGTAAACCCTAAAGGAAGCGTTATAGCTGCTCCAACAATAATTAATTGCCAACCCCAGAAATTGATTTTACTCAACATGTCACTAAACATTCGCGCTTTTAGCAATCGTTGGGTGGAGTAATACACCCCTGCAAAAATGGCGTTACCTACAAAGGCAAAAATGACTGCATTGGTATGTAGTGGTCTAAGTCGGCCAAAACTTAACCATGAGATACCATCGGTTAGGTTAGGGAATAAAAACATAAATGCTAGTAGTAAACCCACTAACATTCCTACAATTCCCCAAAGCATTGTTGCATAGAGGAAATTTTTGACGATTTTGTTATCGTAATGAAACTGTTGGACTTCCATAATAATTTAATTAGTCTTGTTTGGTTTAATAGATGGTTTAGGTTGCTCTTTAACGAGTTCGTCCTCAAATAGCATTCTAACAGAAGGTGTATAACTATCATCATACTGCCCGCTTTTTACAGCTGTAATAAACGCTATGAAAAAGAAGATAGCTACGATAATACTGATACTCAATAAAATATATATAACACTCATACCTATTAGAAGTTATGGTTCAAAATTACATTGGTTTGCATTCTTAGAATATGATATTTGTCATATTTAAAAAAAATTATATGGTCATAGAGAAAACTTGAGTTTCTGGTCGACTACTATGAAGTCTTAAATCAAATCCCATACATATATTTCTTATGAATGGTTTAGCTTCATCCGGAACTTTTAAAACGTCATTCTGAATTTCAATCAGTCCGTCTTTTTGAGCTTCTTTTAAGGCTTCTAAAACCATATCTATCTTTGAAAATTTTAAATGTTCATCGGTCCATGAGGTTTCTAATTGACACATAATATTTAAAATATGTTGTCTAATTATTAAATCTTCTTTATTTAAAATATGTCCTCGAAAAACTGGTATTTCTCCAGAAGCCACGATGCTCTCATATTCTTTTACTGTTTTTACGTTCTGAGCAAATCCGTACCAGCTATCACTAATGGCAGACATGCCCAGACCAATCATGAGTTGAGTGGTATTTGCTGTATAACCCATAAAATTTCTATGTAAGGTTTTATTGATGGTAGCTTTGTATAAATGATCACTTTTCAAGGCAAAATGATCCATGCCAATTTCTTCATAGCCTAACTCAGTAAGGAGTTGTTTTCCTGTTTCATATAAAGCTCTTTTTTCATCTCCCTTGGGCAAATGTTCTTCATTAAAACCACGTTGACCAACTCCTTTTACCCATGGTACGTGCGCATAACTATAAAACGAAATGCGATCTGGACGTAAACGCTTTGTTTTATTGATGCTTTCAGTCATGGTATCTATATTTTGGAAGGGTAATCCGAAAATCAAATCATGACTAATTGAGGTGTAGCCAATAGCTCTTGACCATTCAGTTACTTTTTTAACCTGTTCAAAAGACTGGATGCGATGAATGGCTTTCTGAACGGTTGCATCATAATCCTGAATTCCAAAACTCACGCGTGTAAACCCTAAGTTATAAAGTGTTTGTAATTGTTCTTTAGTGGTATTATTTGGATGTCCTTCAAAACTAAATTCGTAATCGCTATGTAATTCTGAAGGCTCTAATAAACCTTTAATTAATGTATTAAGGTTCTCACTTGAAAAGAAGGTTGGTGTGCCTCCGCCTAAGTGAATTTCTTTTATGATTGGTTTAGTACTCATTAATGTTCTATATAATCGCCATTCTTCTAAAACGGCCTCGATATAGCTGTCTTCCATTGAGTGACGCTTTGTAATATGTTTATGACAAGCACAAAATGTACACAGGCTTTCACAAAAAGGAAGGTGGATATATAAGCTAATCCCTTGTTTTGTATTACTTTCTTCAAACGATGTTTTAAAGGTTTTTAACCATTTGTCTTTGGTGAATTTTGCTTCATCCCAAAATGGTACTGTAGGATAACTTGTGTATCTCGGACCTGGAATATTATATTTATGAATTAAAGAACTGTTCATGATTTTGATAATTTTCGACCAACAATATTTGTTGAAATGGTTGTAAATACGACGATACTTATTGAGCTTAAAGGCATTAGAATAGCTGCTACAACAGGTGCTAACTGACCAGTAACTGCAAAATAAAGTCCGATGATGTTATAAATAAATGATAGTACAAAACTCCATTTTATTATAGTGATTGCACTTTTAGAGGCTTTTATAAAACTGTAGAGCTGGTTAAATTTTGAAGCATCTAAAATAGCATCGCAGGCAGGAGAGAAGACATTTACATTTTCAGATAAGGCAATACCAACATTACTCTGTGCCAATGCACCAGCATCATTAAGTCCGTCACCTATCATAAGTACTTTAGCACCTTCAGATTGATGATATTTAATGTATTCGAGCTTATCGTCTGGCTTCTGATTAAAGATTAACTTTGTTTTTGAAGGTAAAAGTTTTTTCAGATTTTCAAATTCACCTTCATTATCACCAGAAAGGATTACTAGGTCGTAGTGTTTTTTTAATTTGTTAAACAATTTTGATAAACCTTTTCTGTAGCTGTTATAAAAAGTGTATTTACCCTTATACTGATTATTTGTACTTATATGAACTGTTGTATTTAAAACAGATGATTCCTGAGCGCCAACAAAACTTGCCGAACCAATCTTAATATGCTCACTGTTATGAGTGGCTTCAATGCCTTTGCCAAGATGTTCTTCAAAGTGATTTAAAGTAATAATTTGGTGTTCATCCAGGATATCGTATAAGGTTCTGCTTAGTGGATGATTAGAACCTCTCAGTGTGTTTTTTAGCAGAAGTTCTTCGGAAGCTGTTAATGCTATACCATCATAATTAGCAGAACTGCTCTTATTAGAAGTTATTGTTCCTGTTTTGTCAAATATAATGGTATTAATTGCAGAGAGTTGTTCAATAACTGAAGCGTTTTTTACATAAAATTTCAGCTTACCGAAAATGCGGAGCAAGTTGCCAAAGGTAAATGGAGCAGATAAGGCAATCGCACACGGACAAGCGATAATCAGAACAGCAGTAAACACATTCATAGCTTTTGAAGCATCAGTAATTAACCAGAATACAGTAGCAATTACAGCAATGCTTAAAACAATGTATGTAAATCGTTTACTAATGGTATTGGTTAATGTCGTAAAACCATCTTCTTTATTCTTACTAAATACATCGTTGCTCCAGAGCTGTGTCAAATAACTTTGCTCTACCGATTTTATCGCTTCCATTTCTATCACGCCAGATGTTTGCTTACCACCAGCGAATAATTTATCACCAGATTGTTTACTAACGCTTTCAGATTCTCCAGTAACAAAGCTATAATCAATTTTTGCCTTTCCGTTGATAAGAATTCCATCTACCGGAATCAATTCTTCATTTCTAATTAATAACCGATCGCCTTTTTCAATATCATAAACCTGTATTGGTGTTTCTTCACCCTGAGAATTAATTTTGGTAATGGCTATTGGGAAATAAGATTTATAATCCCGTTCAAAGGATAGAAACGTATAGGTTTTTTGCTGGAAGAACTTTCCGAGTAATAAAAAGAATACTAATCCTGTTAGACTGTCAAAAAAACCAGAGCCTAAATCGAAAATAATTTCGACAGTACTTCTAATAAATAAAACTGAAATACCTAAAGCAATAGGCACATCAATATTTAACAATTTAGAACGTAATCCTTTATAAGCAGAAACGAAGTAATCTTGACCAGCATAAAACACCACAGGGATAGAGAAGGCAAACATAAGCCATCTAAACACGTGTTTGTATTGTTCTAGCCAGAATTCTCCAACTTCAAAATATTCGGGAAAAGACAAAAACATAACGTTTCCAAATGCGAAACCGGCAATTCCTAATTTATAGATGAGACTACGATTAATATTCTGTTTACCAGTTTTAAAATCATCTAAAGAAATATAGGGTTCATAACCAATAGAACTCAATAGCAATACCACATCTTTTAAAGAACTACACTCAGTTTTATATGTCACCCGAATGGTTTTCTTTCCAAAATTAACTTGAGATGAGGTGATATGCGGATTTAACTTGTTTAGGTTTTCAAGAATCCAAATACATGAGCTACAATGAATATGAGGAATGTATAAGGTTGCAATTTGTATGTTGCCATCGTCAAATTCAGTTAGTTTTTCAATAATATTTTTTTGAGATAGAAAATCGTATTTACCTTCAATTTCTTTTGGAATTGATCCTGGAGAGGATTGAAGATCATAATAACAGGTTAAATCATTTTCTGAAAAAATTTCATAAACCGTTTTACATCCGTTACAACAGAAATTTTTTTCATCATAGGAGATTATTGTTGTGTTGCAATTATCACCACAGTGGAAACAAGTTGTTTGTTTCATCTGATCCATTTTATTTGTTTTAAAGCAGTCAGATGTAATTCGTCAAAAGATAAACGTAGTAGAATTAAAACTCTTACCTGACTCATACCATAATTATTTGCTCATTTATACCTGATGCAAAGATTAGTAAAGAGACTTCTTTAAACTATGATTTTTGTCATGTTTTTAGTATTTTTGGAAGCAAATGATTTTATAGGTATGAGTAAATGCGAACAGTGCATTATTAGACAATTTAATTCTCTTAAATCCCTAACAAGAGAAGAGTTGGTGAGGATATCCGCTTGTAAAACGTCCAGAGTTGTTAAGAAAGGAGAAATCATATTTGAAGAAGGAGATACAATTAACGGCGTTTATTGTATTAAAGACGGTGTTTGTAAACTGTCTAAACTGAGTGCTAACGGGAAAGATCAAATTGTAAAACTGGTTGTAAAAGGTGATCTTTTAGGACAACGCTCATTAGTTGGAGATGAGTCTTCTAACTTAAGTGCTGTTGCTATTAATGACATGGAAGTATGTTTTATTCCTAAGAGTGAAATTATAAATGACCTTGAGAAAAATCCAAAGTTTACCTTAGATGTGTTACAGCAAATGGCTAAGGATCTTAAAATTTCAGAGAACATTATTGTAAACATGGCTCAGAAATCTGTAAGAGAACGGTTAGCAGATATATTGATTTACATTCATAGTAGTTTTGGTGTTGATAAAAATGATTTTTTAAGTATTGTGCTTTCAAGGGAAGACTATGCGAATGTTGTTGGAACAGCTACCGAATCTGCGATTCGAATCCTTTCACAATTTAAAAAAGAAGGTTTAATTTCTACCAAAGGGAAGAAGATAAAGATTACAGACATTGAAGGTTTAAGACGTATTGAATAAAAAAAAGCTCTAAATGATTAGAGCTTTTTTTATAGACTATGTTTAAGAGTTAATCCAGTTTGAATGTACTTATCTCTTTAAATGGATTGGTTTTTATGGTCTCCATTTTAGTTTGATAGGTCTTCCAAGCGTCGCTAAAAAATGAATTTGTGTTATCCAATGCCTCCTTTATAGCATCTTCAGCCTGTTGTAATAGTGTGTTTTCTGTTTCTGTTAATCCATTTTGTCTTGAGCTTACATACCAGTATGCAGCTTCTATACGGTCATTAACGTTAACAACAGAGGTATTTGTAATTCCCTGACGCTTATCTTCTTTTCCTAAGTATAAGTCAATGAGTTCGTCAATGGTTTTTACAATATCCTTAGAAGCTTGTATGTCATCTTTATAAGTCTTTTTGTCAAGCTTACTGAGATCTGCTTTGTATTTGTTAGCAATTTCCTTGCTTTCTACTAATTGTTTAACAGCGTCTGAAATAGTTTGCTGCATGTTTTCAAGTTTTTTAGATGCAGCATAAACTTCATTAATGTTGGCTGTAGAAACGTCTAGTCTCGGGTCAGATTTTACAGTAATGAATTCTTCTGAAGTTTGATCACCAAAATGCATAACAGCTTTGTAAGTTCCTGGCTTAACACTAACACCACTTGCTTCTCTGGTTCGTTTTCTATTGGTTCTGGATGGACCATAAACACCAGCTTCATCCATATTCCATGACCATCTGTAAATGCCTGTAGAATCTGGAGCTTTACTTTTTAAGGTTCTAATCAAACGTTCTCCGTCATAAATCTTCATGGTTAATGAATCCCATGTTACCGTTGCGGCTTCCTTAGGATCATCATTTTCAGTATCAACGTCATCATTTTCTTTTGTTTCGTCATCTTTTTTATCATCTTTTTTCATAGCGTCAATTTTAACGTAATAAGAAAAGATAGCGCCATAGTCTCTGTTTTCACCGCTATACATTGCATCTGCACCGAAACGACTTCCTGTTGGTTGCTGATAAGCAGCTTGATAGGCTGTAGGTGGTGTGAATAATTCTAATTTCTGAGATATGATTTGTTTGTTTTTCGCCATAGCACGTAGCGGACGTATATCATCTAAAACCCAAGCAGCACGACCAAAAGTTCCAATAATTAAATCATGTTCTCTTGGATGAATGACTAAATCTTTTACTGATACCGTTGGGAAACCCTTAGTCCATTTTGTCCATGTGGTTCCTGCATCAATTGAAATATATAAACCATCATCAGTGCCTAAGAACATTAGATTTTTTTCAACAGGATCTTCAATAATTGATAAGGTGTAGCTTTCTACATCGGTAGCATCAACAATACGCTGCCATGTTTTACCATAATCTTTTGTTCGGTAAGCATAAGGCGTATAGTTAAATCGTCTGTAATCATTTGCAATCAATAAGGCTTCACCTTTATTCTTATTAGAAGCTTTTATTTGTGGTATCCAGCTACCTGCAGGTAAGCCTTTAATATTTTTTGTTACCTCCGTATACGACTGTCCGCCATTCTGTGTGTAATGTACCCGACCATCATCAGTGCCTACCCAAAACATATTTTGTTCTACAGGAGAAGGTTCAATAACTAAAATAGTGCAGTGGTTTTCAGCTCCAGTAGCATCCATGGTTAAACCACCACTTTCATTTTGTTTTAATTTTTCAGGATCATTAGTTGTTAAATCTTCAGAAATAACTTTCCAGGTTTGTCCTTTATCTGTTGATTTGTGTACAAACTGACTTCCGAAGTACAAGGTGTTATTATCAAAAGGGTCTATATTAATGGCAGAATTCCAGTTGAATCTTAATTCAACTTCTGGATCAGGATGCGTAGGCCTAACAGTATAATTGTTTCCTGTTTGCCAATCATATCGACTTACGTAACCTTGCTGACTCATTGACCATCCAAAGCGGGAATCGTCTTTGTCAGGAACCACATCGAAGCCATCACCAAAACTAATTTCCTGCCAATAGCTATTTCTAATTCCCTGAACTTTCCAAACGTAAGCAGGACCTCTCCAGGAACCATTATCTTGCATGCCACCATACACATTATATGGAATGTCATCATCAACATTAATGTGATAAAATTGAGCTACAGGTAAGTTTCCAATAAAACGCCAGTTTTTACCTCCATCTTTAGTGATATTCATTCCTCCATCATTACCATCAATCATAAAATTGCCATTGGTTGGATGGATCCACCAGGCGTGATGATCGGGATGTACGCCATTACTAACACCATAAGCAGGCATTAATTGTGTAAAGCTTTTTCCACCATCTTCTGAAACATTGACGTAAGTGTAAATAGAGTACACACGATTTTCATTTTGAGGATCGACATAAATTTCAGAATAATAAAAAGGACGATTACCAATGTCACTGTTATCATTTATTTTTTTCCAATTGAAACCTCCATCAACACTTTTGTATAAGGCATTCTTTTTGGCCTCAACTAAAGCGTATACGATATTTGGTTTATTGGCTGCAATAGCCACACCAATCCGTCCAAGTTCTCCTTCTGGAAAGCCTTCTTTTTCAGTTACTTTTTTCCAGGTGTTACCACCATCATATGTGATATGTAAGCCTGAACCTTCACCTCCCGATTTAAAAAACCATGGGTCGCGTTTGTGTTCCCAAAGTGCAGCGATTAGTTTATTGGGATTTGTAGGATCCATAACTAAATCGGCAGCACCAGTTCTATTATTAGCGAATAAAATTTTAGTCCATGAAACACCTCCATCTGTTGTTTTGTAAATACCTCGTTCTGGATGTTCTCCCCAAGGAGAACCAATTGCAGCAACATAAACGATATCAGGGTTTGTTGGATCAATAATGACACGATGAATATGACGTGTTTTTTCTAATCCCATTAATTCCCAGGTTTTTCCAGCATCTAAAGATTTATAAATGCCATAACCACCATTCAAGCTGTTTCTTGGGTTTCCTTCACCAGTTC
>JAGQYS010000015.1 GCA_020435965.1 Flavobacteriaceae bacterium
ATACTCTATTAAAGCCAACGATACATTATTAGTGATAGGTAAAATTATTGGGTTATACATTAACGATAATTTATTGGAGAATGATGGTTTTATAAACTTATCAAAAGCTAAAATAGCCACAATAAATGGGTTAGATGGCTATGCAGTTCCTGAGTTGAAAGCCCGTTTTGGCTACCAAAGACCTAAATAATCTATTCATGAAAATTCTTGTAACAGGTGCCACAGGTTATATTGGCAAACGGTTAATCCCATTGCTAATAAATGACAATCATAAGGTAGTTTGCGCTGTTAGGGATAAGCTTCGTGCCGATAAAAACTATACAGAGGAAGAATTAATTGAAGTTATTGAAGCCGATTTTTTAAAACCTGAAACACTTCACAGCATTCCTAAAGATATCGATGTGGCTTTCTACCTAATTCACTCGATGTCAAACTCTTCAAAAGATTTCCAATCTCTTGAAGAAAAGTGCGCTATCAATTTTAAAAATCAAATTGAAAAAACCAATGTAAAACAAGTTATTTATCTAAGCGGCATTACCAACGAAGATAATCTATCCAAACACTTAAAGTCAAGAAAAAATGTCGAAGACCTATTAGAATCTAACAAATATGGATTAACCATTTTCAAAGCAGGAATTATTGTAGGTTCAGGGAGTTCCTCTTTCGAAATTATAAGAGATTTGGTGGAAAAACTACCATTTATGATTGCTCCAAAATGGTTAAACACCAAAACGCAACCACTTGCTGTCAGAGATGTGCTCACCTTTTTACATCGCAGCGTTGGACAAAAAGATTTATACAACAAATCGTTTGACGTATTTGGTCCTGAAGTTTTAACCTACAAGCAAATGTTATTGCAATTTGCTGAAGTAAGAGGATTGAAACGATATATTTTAACCGTTCCAGTGATGACACCAAAACTATCATCTTACTGGCTGTACTTTGTTACCTCAACATCATACAAATTAGCCACAAACTTGGTAGAAAGTATGGGAGTTCAAATAATTGGCAAACCAAGTAATATTAACCAATTGCTGGATGTAAAACCAAAACCATACAAAGAAGCAGTAGCCTTGGCTTTCGAAAAAATTGAACAAAATAGTATTGTTTCAAGTTGGAAAGATTCGATGATTAGTAGCGGACGTTTAAAAAGCAATCTACATAAGTATATTAATGTTCCTACTTTTGGCTGTTTTAAAGATTACAAAGAGAAACTCATCAATAACGAAGAGAAAACCTTAGATAAAATATGGAGTATAGGCGGAAAAACAGGTTGGTATTATGGAAACTATTTATGGAAAATAAGAGGCTATATTGACAAATTTTTTGGTGGTATTGGTTTACGTCGAGGGCGAACAAGCCCAACAAATCTTGATGCAGGAGATGCGCTCGATTTTTGGCGAGTCATATTTGCAAGTAAAGAGCAAAAAAAGCTCCTACTCTATGCCGAAATGCGACTTCCAGGAGAAGCATGGTTAGAGTTTAAAATTGAAGATGGTTTACTAAAACAAACAGCAACATTCAGACCTCGTGGATTATGGGGAAGGTTATATTGGTATAGCGTTTTGCCATTTCATGGGTTTATTTTTAAAGGAATGATTAAAAAACTCGTTGATGTCTAAACACAAAAAAACACACCTTCCTAAAAAAACATGCAATACATGTGGCTTAACTTTTAACTGGCGAAAAAAGTGGGAAAAGAATTGGGAGCAAGTAAAATATTGCAGTAAAAAATGTAGGGCAAAAAAATCAATAATAAACAATTAGGTTAAAAATGAAACAAGTAAGCCTTATATTTCCACATCAACTCTTCAAGCAATCAGAAGCTATTAAAAACAAAGCTGTTATATATCTAGTTGAAGAATACTTGTTTTTTAATCAGTATAAATTCCACAAACAAAAAATAGCCTTTCATAGAGCGTCCATGAAAAGCTATGAAAACTACCTTTTGAGCTTAAACAAAAACGTAGTATATATAGATGCTGTAGATGCATTGTGTGATGTAAGGAAGCTTATTCCAAAATTAATAGCCGATGGTGTTACGCAATTAAATATTATAGACCCTACTGATAATTGGCTTGAAAAACATATTAAATCTGCCTCTAAAGCAATAGACATTAATTGGTTTGATAATCCTATGTTTATTAATACTAAATCGGAATTAAAATCTTTTTTTAAACCAAATAAGAAAAAATTTTATCAAACCAGTTTTTACAAGCAACAACGTAAAAGTAGGGATATTTTAATGCAGTCAGGACAACCACAAGGAGGCAAATGGACCTACGATTCTGAAAACAGAAAAAAATACCCTAAAGGCAAAACACCTCCAAACATTTTGTTCCCTGATACTACAGCATATCATAAAGAAGCCGAACAATATGTTAACAAGCATTTTACAGAACATTACGGACATCTTACCCCTTACTCTATGTATCCAATAAATCATGAATCGGCTGAAGCATGGTTTCACCAATTTCTAGAATTTAGATTTCATGAGTTTGGTGTTTATGAAGATGCCATTGTAAAAAGCAATCACATTTTAAATCATAGTCTTTTATCACCCTTAATAAATACTGGCCTTTTAAACCCTAATGATGTGATACAAAAAGCGATTGATTACGCTAAAGCGCACGAAGTTCCCATTAATTCGGTGGAAGGATTTGTGAGGCAAATAGTAGGTTGGCGTGAATTTATTCGAGGTGTCTATGAGGTTAAAGGCACAGAAGAACGCACTAAAAACTTCTGGAATTTTACGCGCACGCTACCTAAATCATTTTATAATGGCACCACAGGAATTGAACCTGTAGATACTACCATTAAAAATATTCTTAAAACAGGATACGTACATCACATTGAACGTTTAATGATTTTAGGGAATTTTATGGTGCTTTGTGAGATTCACCCAGACGATGTTTACAAGTGGTTCATGGAACTGTTCATTGATGCTTATGATTGGGTAATGGTACCAAATGTTTATGGCATGAGCCTATATGCAGATGGTGGCCTAATGAGTACAAAACCTTATATAAGCAGCAGTAACTACATCATGAAAATGAGCAACTATAAAAAAGGATCTTGGCAAGACATTTGGGATGGTCTATTTTGGATGTTCATGGATAAACATCGAGATTTCTTCATTACCAATCCACGACTAAAAATGCTGATAAGCAATTTTGACACAATGGATAAGGCACAACAAGAACTGCACTTTAAAAACGCCACATCCTTTTTACAAACCCTAGATTCGTAATCAACATTTACTAAATAACAGGATAATCAATATGTTAATTTTTGTTTAAACTTTACTTAATAATGTTAAACATTTTGTATATTTGAGTAATTAATAAAAACCCATGGTATTAGATACACGCAAAATAGATAGAATTATTGAAATGGCATGGGAAGATCGCACTACGTTTGAGGCCATACAGTATCAATTTGGCTTAAAAGAGCAAGAGGTCATTAATTTAATGAGACGTGAAATAAAACCTAGCAGTTTTAAAATGTGGAGAGCTCGCGTACAAGGTAGAAAAACAAAACATCAAAAATTACGTGGTTTTGAAAGTGGACGCTTTAAATGTTCACGTCAAAAACACATTACAAATAACTCTATTTCAAAACGCTAACGTGCTTTGTTTTAAGCTTAGAGTACTTAAAAACAGCACACTAAAAAGACAATTATGAACACGACAGAGCTAATCAAAAATAAAACTAACGGTCACAAGCTAAATGGTTATACCATTGATGATATAGGTGATGATCATTTACATACAGGTCTTGAAACACCAATGAAAGCAAATGCTTTTAAAATGTCAGACAAAGAAAAGAAAGAAAAAATCGCTATTCTCTTTCAAGAAATTATGGACACAATGGGACTAGACCTTACTGACGATTCTTTAAAAGGCACACCACAACGTGTAGCCAAAATGTACATTGATGAGATATTTTCTGGCCTAAACCCAAAAAACAAACCTAAAGTGGCGTTGTTTGACAATAAATATCAATACAATCAAATGTTAGTGGAAAAAAATATTACATTCTATTCTAATTGCGAACATCATTTTGTACCTATTATTGGCAAAGCACATGTCGCATACATTTCCTCTGGAAAAGTTATTGGACTGTCAAAACTAAATAGAATTGTACAATATTATGCCAAACGCCCTCAGGTACAGGAGCGTTTGACCAATCAAATAGCCAATGAACTAAAAACTGTTTTAGAAACCGAGGATGTTGCGGTGATTATAGACGCCAAACACCTATGTGTATCTTCAAGAGGTATAAAAGATGATACTTCTGCCACAGTTACCTCCTATTATGGAGGAGCATTTAAAAATGCATCAAAAGTTAATGAATTACACAATTATATAAACAATTAAATTATGGATATAATAGACAAAGCCTTAGAGTTCGAAAATCAAAAAAGACGTAGCTTATCTACTAGTGATAGAGTAAAAATCTCTAGAGAAGCAAAATCACTAATTTTAGGTTTAAACGAAATTTACAAAGAGAAAAAAGATGCTAAAATCATGGACATAATGAAACGTTTAACCGTGATTAAAAGAAAAATTGAAAAACGCCTTAATGGAAGGCCTCTTATTGAAGCATACTAAATGAAAACAATTATTGTTGTAGGAGGAAGTAAAGGGATTGGTAAAGCATTAGTCAAATTGCTATTAAAGTCACATAAAGTGATTAATATTAGCAGAACTGAACCAGAGTTTTCACATGACAATTTAAAACATATGTCTTGTGATGTGATTCTCGATAATTTACCAAATATTGAAGAAGCTGATGGCTTGGTGTATTGCCCAGGAAGCATTAACCTAAAGCCCTTTAATCGCCTAAGTATCGAAGATTTCAAAAATGACTTTGAAATTAACGTGTTAGGTGCTGTAAAAGCCATACAAAAATATTTAGATGTATTGAAGCAATCTAAAAATCCATCAATTATATTGTTTAGCACTGTCGCCTCAAAACTAGGCATGCCTTTTCATGCAAGCATTGCTACAGCTAAATCTGGTGTAGAAGGTTTGGTAAAATCGCTAGGTGCCGAATTAGCTCCAACAATTAGAATAAATGCCATAGCACCAACAGTAACACATACTGAATTGGCTTCTAAACTATTACGAAATGACAGAATGATCGAAAACATAACCGAACGTCACCCTTTGAAAAAATACCTAAACCCTGAAGAGGTTGCAGAAATGGCATATTATTTATTGTCAAACAAAGCAGCATCCATCTCAGGTCAAGTGTTTGAAATGGATTGTGGTATCGTAAGTTTTAAATTATAGATTATGGGTTTACTAAACGTGTTTAATAACAAGAACTCAAAAGAAAATAGTGTTCCAAACACCTCAATCTATGATATTAAGATTAATAGCCTACAAGGTAAACTAATTGATTTAGCTAACTTTAAAGGTAAGCACATACTGTTTGTGAATGTAGCCTCTAAGTGTGGTTTTACGCCGCAATACAAAGAGCTTCAAAAATTGCATGACACATATAAAGATACTTTGGTCGTTATTGGTGTTCCTTGTAATCAATTTGGAAACCAAGAACCAGGAAGTGCCTTCGAAATTCATGAGTTTTGTGAGGTAAACTATGGTGTGGATTTTTTAATCACCGAAAAAATTGATGTTAAAGGAAGCCATCAGCATGCATTATATAAATGGCTAACCGATAAGGAAATTAATGGTTACAAAAATTCAACAGTAAAATGGAATTTTCAAAAATACCTTGTCAATCCTAATGGTCAATTAATAGATTACTTCTATTCGATAACGAAACCAATGAGTAAAAAAATAACAAAACACCTTTAATTATGTTTGGAATTTTTAAACCAAAATCAAAATTAGACAAATTACAGAAGCAGTACGAAAAACTCATGAGTGAGTGGCACAAACTATCATCAATAGACAGAGCCAAGAGCGACGAAAAATATGCCGAAGCTCAAAAAATACTCGACCAAATAACCGTTTTAAAACAAAGCTAAATGAAATTTTACCAGCTTGTTATACTATTTGCTATTATAAACTTTGGTGGCTTATATATTGGAAACCTACTAATGGATAACGGCCCAACATCGAGTTGGTACATGAACCAAAATCTTGCGCCATGGACACCTCCAGGTTGGGTGTTTGGTGTTGCATGGACAACCATAATGGTATGCTTTTCCATATACTTAGCGTATCTTTTTGATTGGCAAAACTCCAGATTTTTATGGTTGCTATATGCCTTTCAGGTACTATTGAATGTTAGTTGGAACTATATATTTTTTAATCAGCACATGACCATATTTGCGTTGGTAGTGATAGTGTTGCTTTTAATTGTCATACTATATTACTTCCTAACGTTCAGAGCAGATGCATTACAAACTATTCGGTTCTTACTATTGCCATATATTATCTGGTTATGCATTGCCATTTCACTCAACTTATATGTTGTTATTCATAATTAGATGAAAATTTATCGATTGCATAAAAAACAAAACCTTCCCATTTCAATAGATGAAGCTTGGGAGTTTCTATCAAATCCTAAAAACTTAAAAACCATTACACCAGATTACATGGGTTTTAATATACTCTCTGGAGCAGATAGACCCATGTATCCAGGTCAAATTATTCAATATATCGTCACGCCAGTTTTAGGCATTAAAACTAAATGGGTGACCGAAATCACCCATGTTGTCAATAAACACTATTTTGTGGACGAACAACGCTTTGGCCCTTATGCTTTATGGCATCATAAACATTTTATTAAGGAAATTGAAGGAGGTATTGAAATGGAAGATATCATTGATTATAAAATCCCTTTTGGCTGGCTAGGTCAATTAATGCATCCTATATTGGTAAAACCAAAATTGGAAGAGATATTTGAGTATAGAACACAAAAATTAGAAGCCCTTTTTGGCAAATATTAATGACTGAAACAATAAATATATTCTGGTTTAGACGTGATTTAAGGTTGCACGACAATGTTGGTTTGCATCATGCATTAAAAAGTAAACATCCTGTATTACCTATATTCATATTTGATAAAGACATTTTAGAATCACTTCCAAAAAATGATGCTCGTGTCACCTTTATTCACAAAACATTAAGAGATATTAATAGCACATTAAAGGACAAGTTTAGAAGTTCTTTAGCGACGTTTCACAATAAACCTTTAGAAGTTTTTAAGCTGTTAGCAAGCAAATACATTATCGAAACAGTATTTACAAATCACGATTACGAGCCTTATGCCATTAAACGGGATAAAGACGTAAAAGCGTTCTTAAAGTCAAAAGCTATTGATTTTAAAAGCTATAAAGACCAAGTAATTTTTGAAACCAATGAGGTAGTTAAAGATGACGGTACGCCTTACAAGGTTTATACACCATATTCAAAAAAATGGATAGAAACCTTAAAAAACAATCCGATAAAGACTTACCATTCGGAAGATATTTTGTCAAATTTAGCAAGTAATACAAGTCTTCCTTTTTTATCTCTAAAAGATATAGGGTTTAAAAAATCAACTCAAACAATTGAGCCCTACAATACTTCTGAATCTATCATAAACAATTACGAAGCCACAAGAAACTTTCCTTCCAAAAAAGGCACCTCAAAACTAGGTCCTCACTTACGCTTTGGGACCGTTAGTGTAAGAAACATGGTAAAAAAAGCCCTGAAAAGTGAAAACAAAACCTTTTTAAAAGAACTCATTTGGCGTGAGTTTTTCATGCAAATCCTGTGGCATTTTCCACATACAGTTACCAAAAGTTTTAAACCACAATACGATGCTATACAATGGCGAAACAACGAAGAGGAGTTTAATGCTTGGTGCCAAGGAAAAACAGGTTATCCGCTTGTAGATGCAGGCATGCGAGAGCTAAACCAAACAGGGTTTATGCACAATCGAGTACGGATGTTGGTAGGTAGTTTTTTATGTAAACATTTACTTATTGATTGGCGTTTGGGAGAAGCCTATTTTGCCGAAAAATTGCATGATTACGAAATGGCAAGCAATATTGGTAATTGGCAATGGGTAGCTGGTTGTGGTGTAGATGCAGCGCCTTATTTTAGAATTTTTAATCCTACCACTCAAATTCAAAAATTTGATAAAGACCATAAGTACATTAAAAAATGGGTGCCTGAATATCAAGAACTTACCTATCCACTTCCTATTGTGGAGCATAAATTTGCTAGAGAACGCTGCCTAAAAACATATAAAGAGGCCATTGATCCATTTTAGAAATTAATCATTCATGTTATGATTTTATAATTTATCTTATAAAAACAGTATCTTTAAAAGGTAAATAATAAAACTAACCTAAATGAAGATTAAAATTTGTATTATTTTACTTTTTTGCCTTGTCAGTAGCATCGTTTTCTCACAAGATAAGCTTACAAAAAATAAAGAAGCTATAATAACTTCAGTAGAAAAACACAAAGAAAATTTAATAAAAATAAGCGATGATATTTGGGCTTTGGCAGAAACTGCTTTTGAAGAAGAACAATCTTCAAAAATCCTATCAGATTATGCAGAACAGCAAGGCTTTAAGGTAGATCGTGGAGTAGCAGGAATGCCTACGGCATTTGTAGCTACTTATGGCTCAGGAAAACCAATAATTAGTATCTTGGGAGAATTTGATGCACTTCCGGGCTTATCACAAAAAACAGAACCAAATAAAAATCCCCTAAACGAAGGAGCTGCTGGTCATGGTTGTGGTCATAATATGTTTGGAGCTGGTAGCCTAGGAGCAGCTGTCGCCATTAAAGAATTGATAGAAAGTGGAAAAATAAAAGGTACTATTAAATTTTTTGGAACACCTAGTGAAGAAAAATATTTTGGGAAAATATGGATGGTTCGTGAAGGACTTTGGGATGATGTTGACGTTAACCTTACTTGGCATCCATCAGCAAACACAGAGGCTTCGGTTCAAACATCTTTAGCGTTGGTTGATTTTGAAATTGAATTCTTCGGACAATCGGCTCATGCAGCGCTAGACCCTTGGAATGGTAGAAGCGCTGTTGATGCATTAGAACTATATACTTCTGGAATTAATTATTACAGAGAACATGTAAAACCTACAGTAAGAATGCATTATCAAATTATGGAAGCTGGCAATGTTGCCAACGTTGTGCCAGATTATTCCAAAGTTTGGGTTCGCGTTAGAGAAATTAAACGGTCTGAAATGATGCCTGTTTATGAGCGTGTAAAAAAATTGGCTGAAGGAGCTGCTATAATGGCAAATGTAGATTATAAAATCTCTCTTATTTCAGGTATTTATGAAGTTTTGGTGAATAGAGAAGGTGGAAAAATCATGCAGTCCAACTTAGAATTATTGGGTCAAATAGAGTATACCCCTGAAGAAATTGAATTTGGAAAAAGCATTCAAGCAGCAACAGGAAAACCTCAGATTGGAATGGACAGTAAGATAAATCCATTAAAAGAAACCCTTGAAAATCCGCAAGCTGCTTCATCAGATGTTGGTGACGTAAGTTGGAATGTTGCCAATATTAATTTAGCCGTAACCACTGCTCCATCTGGAACACCTTGGCACTCTTGGGCTGTTGTAGCCTGTGGTGGTATGAGCATTGGTCATAAAGGACTAATTTATGCCTCAAAAGCTATGGCAATGACTATGGCAGACTTATTTGAAAACCCAAAACTTGTTGAAAAAGTTAAAGCTGAATATAAACAGCGTAAAGGTGATTATGTTTACGAAGCGATGATTCCAGATGGACCTCCACCTATAAATAATAAAGGAAATTAAAGTATTATAAAGAGCTAATATTGGCTCTTTTTTTTATAAAAAAGCCACCAACATAGGATAAGTGGTGGCTTTTAAAATGGTTTGTTATTATTAATAGCAATGTTTCTTTTTAGTGATACAATTTAGTCGTATTTAATTTATGTTTCATTCAGAATTATAACTAACCAATTATATAATTACAAATTTCATACCATTACTTTAATTTTCCAACTGGTTAATGTATATTTAATTGCTTTTCATCGAAAAAACTAATCAATGAATTCAGGTTATTCAAAAACTCCATTATATAAGAGGCTAGGCTTAAAAGAAGGGTATTCATGTTATATTATAAATGCGCCAAAACATTATCTGGATTGGTTTGAAACATTAGACCTTAGTTTGAAAATTAATACAGTATTAAAAAATAAATCAACTGATTTTATTCATGTGTTTTGCACAACTCAGAAAGAATTAGAACATATAGCAAAAGAATTAATTCCTTCGTTGAAATTAGATGGCATGCTTTGGGTAAGTTGGCCAAAAGGAACTAGTAAAATCAAAACTGAACTGAAACGAGAACACATTAGAGAGTTGTTGTTAACCAATGGCTTAGTTGATGTAAAAGTCGCTGCTATTGATGGTGACTGGAGTGGTTTAAAGTTTGTTTATAGATTAAATGAGAGATAAAGAAAAATATTCTATTTATGAATACTCTGGGACTTTCCCTTTTACGCCTTCAAAGAATTTACGCATGAATTTAAAATCGGCTTCTTTATCATCAGTTGGATAAAAAGGTTCTGAAAATCGGTTTTCCTTATTTTCAAAATCTAGGGTAAACATAATAATTGGGACATTTGCAGCTTTAGCAATGTAATAAAACCCCGTTCGCCACTTTTCTACCTTTTTTCTTGTCCCTTCTGGTGCCATGGCCATTCGGAACACTTCTTTTTCATCAAACAATCTAGCTATAGCCTCAACTTGGTTTTCGTTGTTTTTTCGCTCAACTGGAGCTCCACCAAGCCATCGGAAAAACCATCCATGCGGAAACTTAAAAAGGGCTTTTTTTCCAACGTAGTTAGTTTCAATTCCGATTACAGAACGCAACAACACACCAATATAGAAATCATGCCAACTTGTATGAGGTACTGCTATGATGACTGTTTTTTTTACACTTTCAAAATCTGAAAAACCTGTGACTTTCCAACCTAGAAGTTTATGGTAAATAAATTTTGAAAGCCATTGCATAATTACATTTTTTCGTACAGACTTCTTAGCACTTGAGGCGTTATGGATTTTTTCCAGTTTTTTCCAATAGCATTTTCCCAAAGTGGTTCTAAGCTTAGTGCAACATTGATCATAATATCATACTCCTGATCACTTAAATTAGCACATAAACCTTGAGGCAATTGAATGTTGTGATTTTCTTTCATTATTTTAAAAAGAGCAACGCCTTCAGGATAGTAATCACTTAATTGATCAAAAACTATACAATTACCAATACCATGCTTAGTTCCTAATAAGTAAGAAAGTCCATAACTCATTGCATGTGCAACTCCGACTTGAGAATAAGCAATACTCATACCTCCATGCCAAGAGGCCATCATAAGTTTGTCTTGAGACTCTTCATCAGTCAAATTATTATCTACAAAAATTTCCTTGCACAAATCGTAAGCTTTTTCACCATAACTTTGGCTAAAAGCATTTAAAAATGTACCATTTAAGGACTCTATACAATGAATATAGCAATCCATTCCTGTATAAAACCATTGGTCTTTTGGTACATCTTTTGTGAGCTCTGGATCTAATATAACTTGGTCAAAAGGTGTGTAATCGCTATTAATGCCTAATTTACGTTCTGGGCCTGTTAGCACTGTGGTTCTGGAAACTTCTGCTCCAGTTCCTGAAATTGTTGGAATGCCTACATGGTAAATTGCTGGGTTTTTAACCAAATCCCAACCTTGATAATCACTGGCTTCACCTTTATTAGTTAGCATTATTGATACTGCTTTTGCTATATCAAGAATAGTTCCTCCTCCAATACCAATTATACCAGAAGGTTGTTTTTTTGATGAAACTATAATGTCTTCAACTAAATCGTCAATTTGAGATGTTTTTGGTTCTTCATTAGCCGAAACATACAATAATCTATCGTCATAAGACAATGGAATCCTGGATGTTAACCAAGCGTTTCCTTTAAAAACGTCATCAACAAGAAATATAAATGGCGCATTTAATGAAGTACGTTTTGGAGCAATAATTTCATCTAATTGATTGAAACTACCACGTCCAAAAATAACTTTTGGTACCATTGGAAAGTTTTTATAACTCATATAAAGTATGTTCTTTTTGGAGCATTAAAAATAATACTATTTTATTGTTTATGATTTAATCTAATTTAAAAATTTTAATATGCCTCTTAATCCTGAAACTGTTTTATAGGCTTTTCCGTTGCTTTCTTTTTCGCTAACCTCTTCGTGAGCCCAAGTTGTATGAAATGGAACATGTATTGCGTGTGCCTTAATATTTACTAATGGTAAAACATCAGATTTTAACGAGTTGCCAATCATTAAAAATTCAGATGGGTTAATATCTAAATGATTCAATAATTTAGAGTAATTAGCTTCTTTTTTATCGCTAAGCACTTCAATATGATGAAAATAATCTATTAAACCTGATTTTTCCAATTTTCGTTCTTGATCTAACAAATCGCCTTTTGTCGCTAAAATCAGTCTATAGTTTTTAGATAGAGTTTTCAGCACTTCTTCTACTCCATCTAAAAGTTCAACTGGTTTATTAATCATGTCTTTACCAATATTCAAAATAGCTTCCAAAGTTTTGTTGGACACATTGTAATTTGAAATTTCCAAAGCCATTTCAACCATAGACAGCACAAATCCCTTTACACCATAACCATAAAGTTCAAGATTATCCATTTCTTTTTTAAATAATTCCTGATCTATTTTATTAGCGGTTTCGTAGGCTCCAAGAAGCTTAGCGAATTCTAGTTCAGCGTCGCGAAAATAGGTTTCGTTAACCCAAAGTGTATCATCTGCATCAAAGCCAATAACCTTAATGTTTTTGTAATTTATTTCCATAAACGCTTAGCTTTTTCGAGGTCTTCAGGTGTATCAATTTCTACACCTTCTACAGTTGTTTCAACCATTTTAATGCGTTTGCCATACTCTAAATAGCGAATGCACTCAATCTTTTCAGTAGCTTCAATAAATTGCATTGGCAGTTTTTGAAAATCTAACAAAGCTTGCTTTCTAAAGGCATAAATACCTTTGTGCTTAAAGTAACGAGCTCCAGCGTTTTTATCTCTAGGAAACGGAATTGGGCTTCGTGAAAAATAAAGAGCAAAATTATTTTGATCTACAATAACCTTTACTGTATTTGGATTACTTATTTCTTCCCAATCATGAATTTCAACCATTAATGATGCCAAATCAATCTCTTTTTGAGGATCATCATAAAACACATTGAGCACTTTTTCTAAGCTAGCTCGTTCAGTAAAAGGTTCATCGCCTTGAACATTAACAACAATATCACAATCAACATTCTGCACTGCTTCAGCAATGCGATCGCTTCCAGATTCATGCTCAGCAATGCTCATAATGGCTTTGCCTCCATTATCTGTAATTTCTTTATAAATGATATCGCTATCTGTTACTACATATACTTTATCAAACAGTTTTGTTGCAACTGTTGCTTCATAAGTGCGAAGGATAACCGTTTTACCACCAAGGTCTTGCATTAGTTTCCCTGGAAAGCGAGAGGCGCTGTAACGTGCTGGAATCATTGAGATTATCTTCATGAGTGAGGTTGATTATTGATGTTTAAATCGATTTCAAAAATACAGTTTTTAAAAGATTTATGAGCTCCTTTGTTTAAACTTTTACAACTAGTTTTCAAAAAATTCATCTTTAAAACCAATGAGATATAGTTTTTCCTTTGCTCTTGTTACTGCGGTATATAACCAGCGTAAGTACTCTTTGTCTATTCCATTTGGCAAATAAGGTTGCTCTACAAATACTGTATGCCATTGTCCTCCTTGTGATTTATGACATGTAATAGCATAAGAGAATTTTACTTGTAGTGCATTGAGGTATTTGTTTTTTTTAACTTTCATGAATTTTTTATAACCCGAAGGTTCGTCTTCGTAATCTTTTAAAATCTCCTGATATAATTTGTTTGAATCTTCATAAGGTAATGATGGGGCTTCAACTGAAATACTATCTAATATAAGCACTGTTTCAAAAGCACGCATTTTTGGGTAATCTACCATTCTGACTTTCACTTCGGCAAATCTAAAGCCATACAACTCTTTAATACTGAATATTTCAAGAACTTCAATAATATCACCATTAGCAATAAACCCTGCTTCGCTTGTAGGTTTTAACCAAAAGTAGTTGTTTTTCACAACCATTAAATAATCTCCAGCTGTCAATTCGTGTTCATTAAAAAGTATCCTTGACCTAATTTGCTGATTGTATAAGTTTGCACGTTTATTGGATCTAACAATAATAGCAGTTTCTTCATTTCCCAATGTATTGTAGGCATCATTTATGGCATCCATTATTTCATGGCCATCAACTAGTCTCATAATGTCTTGATAGCCTCGAACGTCAAACTTAAAAGCATCAAAAGTTGAGCCTTGTAATGCTTCCCTCAGTAAAGTTGCATTCATTAAAATACCAGAATCTTGACTTTGCCTCATAACTTCGTCCAGCTCCATCTTTATAACCTCCTTGTTATAAGTCAATTCAATTTGTTGTTCATTAAGCGCTGGACTTAAATCGAGCTTAACTGGAGGTAATTGTGCTGTATCACCTATTAATATAAGTTTACATTGATGCCCAGAATATACATATTGTATTAAATCATCCAACAAAGAACCACTTCCAAAAAACTTGGATTGGCTAGAAGTATCAGAAATCATAGAAGCTTCATCAACAATGAAAATGGTTTTTTTATGCTTATTGATTTGCAATACAAAATCTATACTTCCATTCTTATTTTGCTTTGGCATGTATATTTTTTTATGGATGGTAAAAGCTTCATTACTTGAATAAGTAGACATCACTTTTGCAGCCCTTCCAGTTGGTGCCAGTAAAACAGCACTTTTTTTTGCTTTCCATAAATTATTTACAATGGCTCCTATGATGGTTGTTTTACCAGTTCCTGCATATCCTTTTAATACATAAAGCAAGTTTGGTGATGTATTAAAAATAAAATCCGACATCTGTTGTAGTACAATATCCTGCTTTAAAGTAGGCTCAAAAGGAAATTGGTTTTTTACAAGTGAATAAAATTCTGATGAATTCATTAATTTTTTTGCTTCGGAATTTGGATTTATCAAAGATAAAAATGATTTTTACTAACAATAACTTTCACGAATAAAAAAAAATTGTAGATTTGCGTTAGACCATTAATAATTTTAATAAACTAACTATGTTAAATTTAATTATTGCAGCAGTTGCTGTAATCGCTCTCACAATCGGTATTGTCTGGCTAATTGATAAGTTCATCCCAAAAAAATTCAAATCTTTGATATTATTAGTCCTTTGGGTCATTATTGGATATCTTGGTTATATTACCTTTATGTCTGTTTATGGAGAAATCAAATTTAACAAACTTAAAAACGAACGATACAAAGTTGTTATTGAAAACTTAAAAGATATTAGAGATTCACAATTAGCTTATAGAACTGTTACTGGTAAATTTGCAGATAATTTTGATAAACTAGTGAAATTTATTGATACTGCTCAATTTACTATCACTCAACGTCGTGACACAACTGTTTTAGACGTTGAACTAACAAGACGTTATGGTGGTGTAGAAACTTTTAAATCAATTTATTTAATTGACACCTTAGGTTATGTTCCTGTAAAAGACTCCTTATTTGGAGCAGATACAAGATACAAAACAATGATGAATATTCCAGTTGGACAACCTGATTCTAAGTTTGAACTTAAAGCTGGTACAATAGAACAAAATGGAATCAATATTCCTGTATTTGAGGCTAAGGCTCTAAAATCGGTAATATTATTTGACCAAGATAAAAACTTAGTTGCTAAAGAAAATCAAGTAATTTCAGTTGATGGTGTAAATGGTGATGCCTTAATTGTAGGTTCTATGGAAGAAGTAAATACAAATGGAAACTGGCCAAAAAACTTTTCAAACGAACAATAGTATAGAAAAAATACTAAATAATACATTGTCCATTCAGGTTAGCTTGAGTGGACTTTCTTTTTGTATCCTAAATACAGAAAGCAATACTATAATTCATTATAGCTCAATTTCTTTTGATAAAACACTTAATCCTAGAGAAGTTTTAGATGAATTAAAAACTCATTTAAGTACAAATAAAGTTCTTCTGCAAGACTTTAATGCTATTCGGCTAATTCATGAAAATGAAATTTCTACCTTGGTACCAAAATCGTTGTTTAATGAAGACAATCTAGCTGATTATTTAAAGTTTAATGCGAAAATTTTAAGCAATGATTATATTACTTATGATGAATTAGCTCAAGCAGATATTATAAATGTGTATGTCCCTTATGTAAACATAAATAACTTTTTATATGATACTTTTGGTACGTTTGAATTCAATCATTATTCCACCATACTTCTCAATGCCATTTTTGAGTTGCATAAAGACAAGAATGAAATCACAATGTATGTTAACATAGCAAAACAACATTTTGAAATTATTGTGATTAAAGGCAACAACCTTATTTTGTACAACACCTTTGAATATAGTACCAAAGAAGATTTTATTTATTACATTTTATTTACAGCAGAGCAATTGGAATTAGATCCTGAAGCATTTCCATTGGTGCTAATTGGAAATATTTCTGAAAATGACAATTTTTATAATATTGCTTATACTTATATAAGGCATGTTAGTGTTTTTAAAAACAGACTGAAATACACTTTGGAAATAGAAAATGATGAGGCTTTTAGAAATAATTTTGTATTACAAAACAGCTTCTAATGCGAATCGTTTCTGGAGAACATAAAGGACGTAAGATAATAGCTCCAAAAAAGCTTCCTGTTAGGCCAACAACAGACATGGCAAAGGAGTCTTTGTTCAATATATTAAACAATTTATACTATTTTGATGAAATTTCAGTATTAGATTTGTTTGCAGGTACAGGAAATATAAGTTATGAATTTGCATCACGTGGTACAGAACAAATCATTAGTGTCGATAAAGACTTTGGTTGTACAAAATTTATTAGCGAAACTTCAGAAGCTCTTAAAATGCCAATTCAAGTCATTAAATCTGATGTGTTTAAATTCCTGGAATCAAGTAATCAAAAATTTTCTGTCATTTTTGCAGATCCTCCTTATAATTTTGATTTAGAAATGTTTTCAAAAATTCCAGAACTTGTTTTTAGCAATAATTTGCTTGAAGACGATGGCGTTTTAATAGTCGAGCACTCAAAACACACAAATCTCTCAGTATTAGAAAACTATTCCCACTCAAAAAGCTATGGAGGTAATGTGTTTAGTTTTTTTGAATTGCCTACTGAAGATTAGTTGAAAAACATTCCTGAAAAAATAAAAAAAGCAGATCTATAAGCCGAATTCTGTACTCAAAAGAGCCCTTATCATTTATCTACGTTTATTGTTACCAACAAACTTTAGCTGCCTACCCTCCAACATCGCGCGTGCAACGCTCAAACATTGGTTTACATGACATTGCACCACATAGAGTTTACCTGATTTCACTACAGCATTACCTGTACATACTTTCTGTTGCACTTTTCCTAGCCTCACGACTGGTGGCTGTTAGCCACTATGTTGCACTATGGTGTTCGGACTTTCCTTACAGACAATACTGTCTGCACGATAAGGCGATCTGCTTACTGCAAAAGTACGCAAATTGTTAATAACTCAGCTTAAAATAGTGCTTACTAATTCTTAATTTTAAACTGAATTTTTAACTTTGCTATTCTAAGTTTTTTCAATGGAACACTTTGTAGTATCAGCTCGTAAATACAGACCACAAACCTTTAAGGATGTTGTTGGCCAGCAAGCTATTACAAATACATTATTAAATGCCATTGAAAACAACCATTTAGCTCAGGCTTTGTTATTTACAGGCCCTCGTGGTGTTGGCAAAACAACTTGTGCACGAATTCTTGCCAAAATGATTAACAGTGATGGCAATGAAAAGGAAGATGAAGATTTTGCCTTTAATATATTTGAGCTTGATGCTGCTTCAAATAATTCTGTTGATGATATTAGAAGTTTAACAGATCAGGTTCGTATTCCACCACAAGTTGGAAAATACAAAGTGTATATTATTGATGAGGTGCACATGCTATCGCAATCGGCTTTTAATGCCTTTTTAAAAACATTGGAAGAACCACCAAGGCATTGTATATTCATCCTTGCAACTACTGAAAAACATAAGATAATTCCAACCATCTTATCGCGTTGTCAAATTTTTGACTTTAAACGCATTACAGTTAAGGACGCAAAAGAATATTTAAAATATATAGCAGAACAACAAGATATCAATGCCGAAGATGATGCTTTACATATCATCGCTCAGAAAGCAGATGGTGCCATGCGAGATGCACTATCAATATTTGATAGGGTTGTTAGTTTTTCAGGAAAAGACTTAACAAGACAAGCTGTAACGGAGAATCTTAATGTTCTTGATTATGAAACCTATTTTGAGAGTACAGATTTAATTCTTTCAAACAAAATTCCAGAATTATTATTACAATTCAACAATACACTATCAAAAGGGTTTGATGGTCATCATTTCATTTCAGGTTTAGCTTCACATTTTAGGGATTTATTGGTTTGCAAAACACCAGAAACTGTTGAATTACTAGAGGTTGGCGAGCAAACTCAAGCAAAATACTTAGAGCAATCCAAACTTGCAACTCAGCAGTTTTTGTTTGAAGCCATTAATATTGCAAACGATTGTGACCTAAAATACAAGTCTAGCAAAAACCAACGCTTACTTGTTGAGTTGTGCCTTATGCAATTAGCCTCTATCAATTTTGATGGAGAAAAAAAAAAGGGTAAGCACTTTATAATTCCTGCATCTTACTTTAAGGAAAAAGGTATTGCTCCTATTCCTGTTAAAAAACCTGAAATAGTTAAATCTACAGAGCCTCAGAAAACGTTGGTAGTAAATGAACCGCAAACTGAGACGATTAAAGAAGAAGCTCCTGAAACTGAAATTGCCAAAAAATTAGTTCAAGAACGACCAAAAATCATTCTAAATTCTAAACAAAAAGCAACCTCTGGACTATCTTTAAGTAGCATAAAAAAGAAAAAAGAACACCTTATTAAACAAATGGAAGTGGTTCTGGATGAAGAAGATTTGCCTAAGGATGAGTTTACCGAAACCCAAATGCAAGAAGTTTGGGAAGCTTTTGTTGATGATTTAGAGCAAAATGGAAAATATAATTTTGCCTCCATTCTAAGAATTGACACACCAAAACTAATTGGCACAAATATCCATTTAGAGTTTCCAAACGAAACAAATAAAGTAGAAGTTGAGCGCCAGCAGTATGATTTATTAAGTTTCCTCAGAAAAGAACTTAACAATTACGATATATCTTTGGAAATAGCTATTAATGAAGAAAAAGAAAAGCAATATGCCTACACAGCCAAGGAAAAATATGAAAAATTAAAAGAAAAAAATCCTAACTTAGATTTACTCAGAAAAACCTTTGATTTAGATATATGATGAAGTTACTTTCGTCCATATTGTTAATTTTCACTATCCTTTTTGCTAGCTGTGATGGCAAAGAAAGGGCTCGTTATACACACAAAGAAAAGCTTGAGCAAAGTAAACTCTCAGAATCCTTCTTTGAACAAGAAACTTACTATCCTGAACACTATAGTGAAGTGGTAACAGATACTATTTTTAGTAGTGGCTATCATATAAAACTAAAACTGTATTCAGATATGAACACTTCAGTTTTAAAAGAATTTAAGAAAGATACCATTAACTACAAACATCACTTTAGAAACTTTAAAGGAGAACTAATTATTAATTTAAACGGCAAAGAAATTTTAAATCGTACTATAGATAAATCTCAGTTTTCAAATAAAAAAAATGATGCTTTTTGGCAACAAGCCATACTTGGCAATATTGTTTTAGATCATGAGAATTCCAATGATAATGAAGTTTTACTGTATGCTTTTTATCGAATTCCTAAATCAAATCAATACAAAGACTTTAAAATTATTGTTACTTCTCAAGGCTTTATGAAAATTGAAGAATTAACAGCACATATCCTTTAATCAAAACAAAATACTATGCTTGGCTTAAAACTTCCTACAGATCCACGTTGGGTAAATATTGTAGAAAAAAATATTGAAGAAATATTAACAGATCATGCATTCTGTGAACAAAAGGCCACAAGTACAGCCATATCATTAATTGTAAGTTTTCCGGAATACACTGAGTTGGTCCAGGAAATGGTAGCATTAGTAAAAGAAGAAATAAGTCACTTTAAAATGGTTCATGATAAAATTCTGGAACGTGGTTGGACACTTGGTCGCGACCGAAAAGATGATTATGTCCAACAATTGGTTACTTTTTTCCCAAAAGGTGGAAGCAGAACCACGCAATTGGTTCACAGATTATTGTATGCTGCACTCATTGAAGCTAGGAGTTGTGAACGTTTCAGATTGCTATCAGAAGAACTACAAGACAAAGAGCTCTCAGAATTTTACAGAAAACTTATGGTTAGCGAAGCCAACCACTACACTATGTTTTTGGGTTTTGCCAGACAATATGGGAACCGAAAAGAAGTGGACGAGAAATGGCAAAAACTTCTTGATTTTGAAGCAGAAATCATGAAAGATTTAGGAAAAAAAGAGACGATTCATGGTTAAACTATAAAACTTTACTGGAAACCGTTTCAAAATACAAACTCTTAACAATACCATCAGCAAGTCCTATTTTTGGCACATAAATATGTTTAGCTCTACTCCATTTCATAGAAGACAAATAGATTTGCATAGCAGGAATAATAACGTCTGCTCTATCCTGATTTAAATCGAGTTCAGTAATACGTTCCTCGTAAGTATACGATTTTAAGGTATGGTAATAAGCACTTAAATAGAAGTACGTTAGAGGTTTACCAATAGCTTTTCCCGAAATTTTAAAGATTTTGTTGATGTTTCCACCAGAGCCAATAACTTCAATTTTTTCGTACCCACTTGTATTTGATTTTATCCATTGTTCCAATTCAAGCCAATGTTCGTGCTTTACGATATCTTTTAATATCCTAATGGTACCTATTCTGGCAGATTTTGAAGCCACCGTTTTTTCGTTATGAATAATTGAAAACTCCGTACTACCTCCACCAACATCAACATATAAATAAGTTTTATTAGGTTGAATATACTCACTTAAATCTGTAGCAGCAATAATGGCAGCTTCTTCTTCACCTTCAATGATATCGATATCAATATCAGAGGTTTCCTTAATTAAATTGGCTACATCTTGCCCATTATTTGCTTCGCGCATAGCAGAAGTAGCGCAAGCTTTATAACGCTCTACGCGATGTGATTGCATCAATAATTTAAAAGCCATCATTGTGTCTTGCATTCTAATGATATTTTCAGGAGAAATAGCATTGTTCATAAACACATCTTCACCTAATCTAATTGGGACACGAACCAATGAACTCTTCTTGAAGCGCACTGGCTTACCAGCTTCTTCAATAATATTTGCAATTAAAAGCCTAACAGCGTTTGAACCTATATCTATTGCTGCGTATTTTTTAAGAACTAACATTAATTATTGAAGTTTTTTATGGTTGAAAATACATGAAGAAAATCTTACAAGTAATGCTCAAATATAGAAAGTCTTTTAATTATAAGAAGTAAAATACAGTTGTAGTTTTTAACAAAAATTCAAAAGAATGTTTGAAACATCTATTTATGTTTTAAATCTCTTGGTAAAATCATCAATTCTGTTGTTCCTTTCTTAATGTCTTTCCATGAGTCTACATCAAAATTTATCATAACCAAACCTGAAGTTGGTAGATTATCGATATATTTATTTCCGAACATATTAACCAAGGATGTGAATGCATAATTGTGCCCAAACAACATCACTTTTTGATAATTTTCATCTAAGGATTTAATAAAATCTGCCGTTTTACTACCCTCAAAGTCGTAAATAGTAGGATTAATCTGTACATTTTCTGACGAAATATTCATTTTATTAGTAAAAATCTTACAAATATCATGAGCTCGCTTAGCTGGGCTTGTAACCACTAAATCTGGCATAAAATCAGTTTTTAAAAACGCATCACAAACTAGTTTAGCATCAGAAATACCGCGGCTTTTCAAAGGTCTGTGCAGGTCACTTACAGGATGTTCCCAAGATGATTTTCCATGTCTTATCAATACTAGTGTTTTCATTCCATACTCGTTTAAATGCAATTTTTATCGATAAAATGTTGTTTTTTTCCGTTTTAACGATTATTTTGGCGCTTTAACATTTATATTTGCAAACGATGCAACATATAATTTGATTTGTACAATAAATTAATGAAGAATGACCCCAAATCTGATTCGAATTAATAATCCATCCGCACATAAAATTTGTGCACTTCCCTCATTTTATATTAGAATTAAGTCATTACAGCAAATCCTGTACCTGACAATTAGCTAATTCTAAATAATTTAAAAATATAGTAAAAATATCGCATAGCGAAAATTAATAGACCCTTAAAGTTATGAAAACAATAGTTATTTTATTGACAACACTTGTGGCTAGTATTTTTAATTCTTCAGAAAAAAACGTTGAATACTACCAAGATTGTAATGCCGAACTCGCTGTAGAAAAAGACAGAAGTTTTAAATCTGCCGATGAAGATGGAGCAAGTTTTACGCTTATTCTCACAAATACGTCTTCAAAAGAAGCCACGTATACACTATCTACCAGAAATTTATCGGAGCCTTGTAACAATAGCTATGATAAATCCACAGCTGCTAATGTTAACTTAAATGTATCTATACAAACAAATACATTAAAAGGTCCTTCTGAAAATAAAATAACATTAAAAAGTGGTCAAGAATACAAGTTTGTTGTAAACGTAACGGTACCTAAAGGAACTAAATACAATACCTGGAGTTGCATTGATGTTGAAGCAAAATCAGAAAATTGCTCCGCAATTACAAAGACAAGACTGAGTGTGTTTGTACCAGACCCAACAGAAGGTTAATAATATTATTTTAAGATAGACTTAGACTTAAAAAGAAAATCCATGAGAAATCAACTACTATTTAATAAATTATATAACAGAGGAATCATCAAGGTTTTGATGCTATTTACCTTTATCTTTTCTTTTAGCTCTGCGCTAGGACAAGAAGTTATTATTAACAAAACTGCGGTAGAAAATGCCACAGAATGCCAACAATTTGATGTTGAATTATCAATTACTGGAAACCCAGTAGATAAGCCACAAGAGGTTGTGTTGATTATTGATAGATCCGGAAGTATGGATGATGGTCCTTATCCAGAACCAATAGACTACGCTCAAGATGCTGCAATAGCTTTTGTAAACAACTTCTTTTTGCCTGCAAACAATCCAACTGGATTAAACAAAGTTGCGCTAGTTACTTTTAATTCTTCAGCTACTGTTAATGTTCATTTAACTGGAAGTTCAGGCCAAAACACAATTATTAATGCTATTAATGCTATTACAACTGGAGGTACAACAAACACCGCAGATGCCTTAATTAAAGCTGATAATGAATTAACAACCAACGGAACTTTTGATTGCGCTACTTCAAGAAGTATTATTCTTCTTTCTGATGGTGTAGCAAATAATGGTACTACTGCAATTGCTGCAGGAGTAGCTGCGCAAACAACTGTTGTTGGTGGCGTTACTTATAACCAAAGTATTTTTTCAATTGGATTGGTTGGTGCAATTAGTGGCAATACTCAAACGAATGCCTTAAATATTCTAGATGGTATACAAAATGCTGGTCTTTTTTGGACTGAAAACAATGCTGATTTATCAGGTATATATGATGTTATTTTAGGACAATTGGTAGCAGCTGCAACTCAATTACCAGGACAAGCTTTGGTTTCTGACATTATTCAAGCAGGATTCTCAGTAGTTCCTGGCTCAATTGAAGCCAGTAAAGGTAGCGCTATTAATGTTGGACAAATTATTTCATGGTATGTAAACAGTGTTGGTGACGAAACAATAACATTAAAATATACCATAAGTGCAGATAACGAAAGTGTTTGCGGAATACAACAACCTGGAAATTCAGTAATAAATTATGAAGATTCCATGTGTAATATTCAATCAAGAACATTTACAAATCCAAATATTTGCGTTCCTTGCCCAGATATTTCACCTACATTATCAATGTCAGGGTGTACAAACTCTGTTTCCTATTCTAGTAATCTTACTCAAAATGAATGTCCTTCAATAAATGACTCTTTTTCTTGGGAATTTTATTTAAATGGAGATTTAGTAGGAACATCTAATACAGCTAATGGTACCTTTGAATATACAGGCACTCCATTATTCCAAGGAAACTTTACAGCTGAATTAAGATACTCTGGAAATTATAGCTCAGGCTGTAAATACCCAGATTTAGTAGAACAAGCAACTTTAGTTATTCCAAACGTTTTGGCTGCAAGTATAACATCACAAACAAACCCTGAATGTGAAGGAGCAAATACTGGTCAAGTAACAGTTGAAGCTATAGATGGTACACCTCCTTATCAATATTCAATTGATGGTGGAAGCAACTATCAAAACAATGGTACTTTTTCAGGTTTAACTGCTGGAAATTATACTGTTGAAGTTCTTGATGATGCTGGTTGTACTGTAACTGTTAACGTAACTATCGTAGATGGAGATGGTGAAGATCCAACTTGGACAAACCCTCCAACAGATATGACTGTTGAGTGTGATGGAACTGCAGATCCTAACGGCGCTTTTGCTAATTGGTTAACAAGCTTTACTGGAACAGATAATTCTGGAAACGCAACTGTTACAAACAATAGTAATGGTTTAAGTGACCTTTGTGGTACAACTGGCAGCGAAACAGTAACATTTACACTTACTGATGATTGTGGAAACTCAATTTCTGCAGATGCAACATTTACAATAGAAGATACAATTGATCCTACCTTTAATGAAGCCCTACCTGGTGATACAACGGTTGAATGTGACAACATTCCTACCGCTAATACACTAACAGCTTCTGATAATTGCGGAACAGCAACTGTAAATCTAACTGAAACTTTAGATGGAAATACAGACGCTTGCCCTTCTGAATACACAATAACTCGCGTATGGACAGCGACTGATGAGTGTGGAAACACTACATCTCATACACAAATCATAACGGTTGAAGACACAACGGCTCCTACTTTCAACGAAGCACTGCCTGGTGATGCAACGGTTGAATGTGACAACGTTCCTGCCGCTGACACACTAACGGCTTCCGATAACTGTGATGCCAACGTAACTGTAGATTTTAATGAAGTGAGAATTGATGGTTCGTGTCCTTCTAATTATACGCTAGTTAGAACTTGGACAATATCAGATTGTGCTGGAAATTCTACATCATATACTCAAAATATAACTGTGCAGGATACAACTGCTCCAACAATTGATGTTGAAGCTGGGGATATTGTTGTTGAATGTGATGGCACTGGAAACAGTGGAGCTATACAAGCTTGGCTTGATGTCAATGGAGGAGCTTCTGCTTCTGATAATTGTGGTACAGTAACATGGACAAACAATTACGGTGGAGATACTTCAGATTGTGCTACTCCAATTGAAGTTATATTTACTGCTACTGATGAATGTGGTAATTCAACAACTACAACTGCAACTTATGCTATTTCAGATACTACAGCTCCAACTATAGATGTTGTGGCTAGTGATTTAACTGTAGAATGTGATGGTGCTGGAAACTCAACTGCTTTACAAAATTGGTTAGACACTAATGGTGGAGCAACTGCTTCTGACGACTGTTCAGCTGTAGCTTGGTCTAATGATTTCACAGCATTATCTGATGATTGTGGGGCAACTGGTTCTGCTACTGTAACTTTTACTGTAACTGATGGTTGTGGCAATACTA
>JAGQYS010000016.1 GCA_020435965.1 Flavobacteriaceae bacterium
CCTACAAAATAACGATTTTCTTCCTACAAATGCACTTTTTGGGTCATTTTGATCTGCTGACAGGTTTTTTCTCTTAAGCCAATATCCACGTAGCTTCCAGAATGCTTCGAGATTTGTTCGTCTAAAATCGATTTAGAGGAAGCAAACTCGAACAAGTCTCGAACGAGACTCGAACGAAACCCGTAAATTCTTACAAAATTTCAATATTTGATGGTTTTTTAAAATGAAAACACCATTCAATATATAAAAAACCTGATAGAAAAATATTTCAAAAAAGCACAAGCTAAAAATTAGTACTTATAACTTGTTGAATGGTTTTTTAGTTTTCTTCTATATAACTTTTCACCAAATCCACTAAGGCTTCTCCATGAATATTTTTGGCTATAACCACACCTTTATCATCAAGAATAAAGTTGGCTGGAATGGTTTGAATGCGGATATTTTTCATGAAAGGTGCATCATCTCCTTGTAAATCTGATGCTTGTATCCAGCGGTCTGCACCATCACGCTCCACAGCAGCTTTCCATGCAGAGGCATCACTTTCTAGACTGTAAGCTATAATTTGTAACCCCTTGTTGTGATAGTCATCCCAAAGAGGCGCTAAAACTTCACGGTTTTCAATTCGGCAAGGTGCGCACCAGGATGCCCACAAATCTACAATGGTAAGCTTGCTGCCTAATTGGTCGTTTACCGAAAGGGTGTCCTTATTAATTGTGGGAAGCTTAAGATTAGGGAATTCCTTTCCTACCAACACTGGCAAATTAGAGAGTTTACTTTGCTTACATAGTTGTTCTACCCAAGGATGGTCTGGTTGTTCTTGCTTCCACTTTGTGCATTGTGCCACCAAAAATTCTGGTACGCGCTCATAATCGTTTACAGGACTTACCAATCTTAAAGCCACGAGTGCTGGCATAAGGTACTTTGTGCTATCTGCAAACCTTATCAATTCTTTTTGATACTGTAAGACAGCCTGTTCTTTTTCCAGTAGTTGTGTACCGTTTTCCAATTGCCAATCCTTTCCTGCAAGATAGGTTTGGTAAGCCTTCTGGTTGATATCTCTTACTTGTAACAACGCTTTATTAATAACAGAAGGTTGTTCTATTGAAAAGCTTTTTTGAAAACCATCTAATTCGGCAGTGATGTGCATAGGCTCACCTAATTGCCATAACAATGGCATGTAATTGGATTTTGTTGGAACTTCTGTTTCTTTATGGTTAGGAGCCTTTCCAGATGTCTGTATGGCTAACTCAAGTAGTATGGGTTTTTTAGATGTTGGCAAGTTGCGGAACTCAAAGCTGCCATCAGGATGTACCACAGCCGAATCTATAACCTTACCAAAATAGGAAGCAGCGACTTCTTTTAAAATATCAGGTTGAATGAGGTATACCTTTACATCTTTTGTGGTGATGCCTTCTATTTGTCCTGACATATATGCAGGAGAATGACATGTTACTAAAGTTAAGGTCAAAAAGATAATACTTGTAATGTTTCTTAAAGAGCAGATTCTCATGTGTATCGTGTTAACCCCTAGGTTGTACTTTTAGTTTTTTATTAGGTCATAGCAGGCTCTATTTATAATAAAGCTATTTAATTTCTTTTGAGTAAAATATTGGCATGTAAGGCAACTTCACTCCAAGTTTTACTAACACCATCTGCTCCTGTATGTAAATCTTCGCAGGCTTCATGCAATATATTAAGAGCCTCCATGGCGTCCCATTTCTCTAAGTGCATCACACCATCAAAAGTAAGGTTAGTGTCGCTAGTTGTTGTATATTCTAGCGGAATATTCTCTGTGTTTCCATTTAAAGTAACATCTATTGAGCAGGTATTATTGGTAGCTACCTTAAACGCGCCAGAAATAAACTCTGGTTCATTCATTACATTAAAGAAGAATTCCAAAATTTTAGGATCTCTTGTATTGGTAATGTCATTTGTAAACAAACTACTCACTGGAATACTGAATTTGGCACCATTAAGGGCTTTTAAGGCTGTGTCACCATCACTCATATTGGTGATGTTTACTGTTTTAAATTCGCCACCAACAGCTATTTTCTCAGTGGTTTTATAAGCGGTAAAACTCACTTTAGTAGAATCTTTTACCAAACTAAATGTATTTACTGAAGTTTCAGGTTCCTGAGCTTGATTAGCATCACTTTTTTTAGACTCTTTACAGCCAAATGTTGCTATAAGAACAAAACTTAAAGCCACTAATTTTAAATATTTCATATAACGTTGTTTTATTAAAGAAGTCTGTAAAATTAAATATAAATACATCGTATTGCTAAATACATTTGTTAAAGATTTTAGCTGCAATTGTGTTACAAAAACAATTATAACGCTGCCGCACGATTCCATCGTGTGGTTCAATGTTCTTATTAAATGTTTATTCTATCATCCAAAATACTGAAAAACAACGATACCGTCCAATAACCCTTTTCCATCAGCATAGTCTATCGCGCTACTGTAAAGATAATCTTCAGGATGTCATAACAAGCCTTACGGATTGTGAAATTTATAATTCCTGCTCATACCATAAGATTAGATTTTTATGTTCATAACTCCACGTTAAGCACTTTACATTCATTTTCGTATTATCTACTAAATCTGTACCTTTGCAACTTTGCCAAAGAACAGGCAATATCATTGCAAATCTATGAGCCAATTTGAAGAACATATTGAGGTAAAAGGCGCTCGCGTTCATAACCTTAAAAACATTGATGTATCTATACCACGTGAGCAACTCGTGGTCATAACTGGCTTGTCTGGAAGTGGTAAATCGTCCTTGGCATTTGATACCATTTATGCCGAAGGCCAACGACGTTACATTGAGACCTTTTCGGCGTATGCACGACAGTTTTTAGGTGGCTTAGAGCGTCCAGACGTTGATAAAATTGATGGTCTCTCACCTGTTATTGCCATAGAGCAAAAAACAACTAGCAAGTCGCCTCGTTCAACGGTTGGTACCATTACTGAGATTTATGACTTTTTACGATTGCTGTTTGCCAGAGCAAGTGATGCTTACAGTTACAATACTGGCTTAAAAATGGTAAGCTATAGCGACGAGCAAATAAAAGAGCTTATTTTAGAGAGTTTTAATGGCAAGCGCATTAGTGTGTTGGCTCCTGTAATCAGATCCAGAAAAGGACATTATAGAGAACTCTTTGAGCAGATTGCCAAGCAAGGTTTTGTAAAGGTTAGAACTGATGGTGACATCGTCGATTTGGTTAAAGGCATGAAACTGGATCGTTACAAAACCCACGATATTGAAATCGTCATCGATAGACTTAAAATTGACGAGACTGTAGATAACGATAAACGCCTTACTGAAACCATAAACACAGCCATGTATCATGGCGAAAATGTGCTCATGGTTATTGACAACGACACCAATGAGGTGCGTTATTTTAGTCGTGACCTCATGTGTCCGCAATCTGGAATTTCCTATCCAAATCCAGAGCCTAACAATTTCTCGTTCAACTCTCCAAAAGGTGCTTGCGACAAGTGTAATGGTATTGGCACCTTGCATCAAGTAAACTTAGATAAAATAGTACCTAACAAATCCATGTCTATTAAAAATGGAGGCTTGGCACCACAAGGTCCACAAAAAAACACTTGGATTTTTAAGCAATTGGATTTAATAGCGCAACGCTTTGAGTTTGATTTGGCTGACCCAATTAAAAAGATTCCTCAGGAAGCTATGGACATGATTTTTTTTGGTGGCAACGAAAAGTTTACAGTAGATAGCAAAACATTAGGCATCGCCAGAAATTACAGCATAGACTTTGAAGGGATTGCCAATTTTATTGAAAGCCAGTACAACAATGCAGAATCTAAATCCATACGTCGTTGGGCAAAAGAATACATGGACAAGATTGTGTGTCCAGACTGTGAAGGTTCAAGATTAAAAAAGGAATCGCTCTACTTTAAAATAAATGAAAAAAACATATCAGAACTCGCTCACATGGATATTGTGGAGCTTGGTGCTTGGTTTAATGATTTGGAGAATCACCTCACTGAAAAGCAACGAGCTATTGCAAGTGAAGTAGTGAAAGAAATAAAAGCACGCATTCAGTTTTTGTTGGATGTTGGTCTCACCTATTTAACCTTAGACAGAAGCTCAAAATCCTTGTCTGGTGGCGAAGCACAACGTATAAGGCTCGCAACACAAATTGGTTCGCAGTTGGTTGGTGTACTTTACATTCTGGACGAACCAAGTATTGGATTGCATCAACGCGATAACGAAAAACTAATTAACTCCTTAGTGTCTCTGAGAGATATTGGTAACTCTGTGATTGTGGTAGAACACGATAAGGACATGATAGAACGTGCAGACCACGTGATTGATATTGGCCCATTTGCTGGTAAGCATGGAGGCGAAATTATCAGTCAAGGGTCGCCAAAAGAATTATTGGCACATCATACGCTTACTGCAGACTACCTTAACGGAAGCAAAGCAATCGAAATTCCAAAGAAACGCAGAAATGGCAATGGCAAGGAAATTGTTTTAAAAGGTTGCACAGGCAACAACTTAAAAAATGTATCAGTCACTTTTCCGTTAGGTAAAATGATTGGTGTGACAGGAGTTTCGGGAAGTGGCAAGAGTACCTTAATAAACGAAACCCTTTATCCTATTCTGAACAACCACTACTTTAATGGTGTAAAAAATGTAATGCCATACAAGAGTATTTCTGGATTGGAGCATATAGACAAGGTGATAGATATAAACCAGTCGCCAATTGGCAGAACACCAAGAAGCAATCCTGCAACCTACACCAAAACCTTTGACGAAATTCGCAGTTTGTTCGCTAAGATTCCTGAAGCCATGATACGTGGTTACAAACCAGGACGTTTTAGTTTTAATGTTGCTGGAGGACGTTGCGAAACCTGTAAAGGTGGAGGTTTACGAGTGATAGAAATGAATTTCTTGCCAGATGTTTATGTTGAGTGTGAAACCTGTCAAGGCAAACGTTTTAACAGGGAAACTTTAGAGATTCGTTATAAAGGCAAGAGCATTAGCGATGTGTTAGACATGACTATTGATGAAGCAGTGCCTTTCTTTGAACACATTCCGAAGATATACCGAAAACTCAAGACCATAAAAGATGTTGGTTTGGGTTATATTTCGCTAGGCCAACAAAGCACAACACTTTCTGGTGGTGAAGCGCAACGTATAAAACTCGCTACAGAACTCAGTAAACGAGATACCGGAAACACCTTTTACATTTTGGACGAACCAACTACAGGACTGCATTTTGAAGACATTAGAGTGCTCATGATTGTATTGAACAAATTGGCAGACAAAGGCAATACAGTATTGATTATTGAGCACAACCTGGACGTTATTAAAACCGTTGACCACATTATTGATATTGGTTATGAAGGCGGAAAAGGTGGTGGACAAATCATTGCAGAAGGCACTCCAGAAGAGGTTGCCAAACATCCAAAAAGCTATACAGCCAAGTTTTTAAAGAAAGAGCTTGCAACCGAAAAGGTTTAAAAAAGCGCAACCTTAAGGTATATTGAACTACTATAATAAGTTGCTTTTCAAGACACTTTTCCGTCTAAAAGTGTTAAAGTTTACGTATATTAGTTATATAACCATAAAACGAAATATTATGAGAAGTCTTATTTGGCTCATTGCTGTAATTTGTATCGTTGTTTGGATTCTGGGTTTTTTTGGAATTGTATCTGGAATACCAACAGGTAATCTCCTTCATATTTTATTGGTATTGGCTATTATCGCTATTTTATATAATATCATTTCTGGCAGAAAACCTTTAGGATAAACACATACAAAAGACGAGCGCGATAGCTCGTCTTTTTTATACGTAAAAGTAATCATAAACTTAGCCATAGTAAAGCTTTGTTTATAAGCACTTAATAAATCGTTCGTAAAAATCTTCTGAAAACGATAATCTTCTTTATTTTCTTTTAAATTTGCCTGTTGGAAAATTAGCTTCCTAAATAAAAATAACATTTAAGTAAGCATAAAAACATTAATTAGATGAAGAAAGAATCACATCCAAAAGGTTGGAATGAAATAAAAACAAACGACTCTTGGGCCATTTTTAAGATCATGGGAGAGTTTGTAAATGGTTACGAAAAATTAAGTAGGATTGGGCCTTGTATCTCTATATTTGGTTCTGCAAGAACCAAACCAGACAATAAATACTATCAATTGGCCCAAAGTGTTTCCCAAAAAATCGTAGAAGCTGGATATGGTATTATTACAGGTGGTGGACCAGGAATCATGGAAGCTGGTAACAAAGGCGCACATTTAGCTGGAGGCACTTCAGTTGGTTTAAATATAGATTTACCTTTTGAACAGCACGATAACCCTTATATTGATAGCGATAAAAGCTTGGACTTTGATTACTTCTTTGTTAGAAAAGTTATGTTTGTAAAATACTCACAAGGCTTTGTAGTGATGCCTGGAGGTTTTGGCACACTCGATGAATTGTTTGAAGCTATTACTTTGATACAAACCAATAAAATAGAGAAATTTCCAATTATATTAGTAGGAACTGAGTTTTGGAGTGGTATTATAGAGTGGATAAAAAGCACGCTACTTGAAAAATTTAATAATATTAGCGCAACCGATTTGGATTTGATACATCTAGTAGATACAGAAGATGAGGTTATTGATATATTAAATAGCTTTTATGATGAGTATCAGTTAAGCCCTAATTTTTAATTAATAGCAAAACATCCTTCCTAAATTATGAACAAAAGAGTTTTTACAACACTTGTAATGGTTTGCCTTTTGGCAAATACAGTGGTTTCACAGGAAAACTTGAAGCTGATGTTTTACAATGTTTTAAATTATCCTTTGCAAGAACCTGCTTCTCGTATTCAGGATTTAGGTGTCATTATTGATGATTATCGTCCTGACTTATTCATGATATGCGAACTTAACAATGAAGAAGGAGCAGATAACATACTGAATATCATTCAATCTATAAATAGTGATTATCAACGTGCTGTGTTTCAGCTTAACACGTCTGATGATAATTTAGGCGATCAAAACGATTTGCAAAACATGCTATTTTATGATGTTTCGAAATTTATTCTAGAAGATCAAATTATTGTAAAGTCAATATACAGAGATTTCAATCACTACATATTAAAATTACGAACCACAAACCAAGACACCAACCCTGTTTATTTAGATGTGTTTATCTGCCATTTAAAATCGTCAAGCGGAACTGTAAACCAACAACTAAGGTTAGAAATGATAAATGATTTTGAAAATTATTTAGAAACTTTACCTAGCAATAATAATGTTATTTTAGCTGGTGATTTCAATTTATATACAGCCTCAGAACCAGCATTCCAAGAACTTATAGATACAACAAATAATATTACATTTATAGATCCTGCTGATAAAGTTGGTAGCTGGAGCAATAATACCAATTATTTAGAAGTCTTTACACAATCCACCAGAACTGCTAATGGACTTGGAGGCGCAACTGGAGGATTTGATGATAGATTTGATTTTATTTTAACCTCAGAAAATTTATTGACTAACTCAGATCTATACTATGTAACAGACAGCTATCAAGTGTATGGCAATAACAACAATCCAAACTGTTATAACCAGGAAATAAATTCTGTTGATTGTGATGGAGCAGAATTTAACCAAACTATAAGAGATGCCTTGTACACTATGAGCGATCACTTACCTGTGACTATTGAGTTACATACAACAGAATCATTGAGTACCAATGACGTAGTTTACAACAACGGCATTAAAATTGTTGGCTCAAATGTTGTCTCAGAACAATTGCAATTAAACATTGCACAAAGTGCCATTAATAATATAACTATTTACAACACACTTGGTCAAAAAGTTGAGACATATGCAACCAATCATGCAACTAATGTAACGATAGATGTTTCAAGGTTGGCAAGTGGCATGTATTATATAACATCATCAAACAAACACATTGAACCTTTAAAATTCGTGATTCAATAATTGAAAACAACATTTTTATATCTACTTCTGCTCCTGCTTTCTTGCCAACTTCTTGTTGCACAGAATAAAATAGATATAAAAGCAAACTTTAATATCGCTGATAAAACAATAACTGTAAACCAGTTTATTTCGTATACCAATACGTCAAAAGATACACTAAACATTATTTACCTTAGTGATTGGAACAATAGTTTTTCAACAAAAAATACACCTTTAGCCAATAGGTTCACTGAAGAATTCAGTACCAATTTTCATTTTGCAAAAAACGAAGAACGTGGTTTCACAGTCATTACTTCGATTAAAGATGAACGAAACAATAGCTTAAGTTTTGATCGTGTAGAAAATCAGATCGATGTCGTTTACGTAAACTTAGATAAAGCCATATTACCAGGTGAATCTTATAACATTGCATTAACTTATAAAATTCATTTGCCAAGCGATAAGTTTACACGTTATGGCATTTCTCCATTTAATGAACTAAAACTAAAGTATTGGTATATTACTCCAGTGGTTTATAATGGAACATGGAACTACTATAGCAATAAAGATCTGGATGATTTGTTCATCCCAAAAGCAGATATTACAATTGAAGCCGAGTTTCCGAGAAATTATGTGCTTAACACAGAATTAGATTTGGTATCTACTCAGCAAAATCAAGACACACAAACTGTTACTTTAACAGGAAAAGATCGTGTAGACAGTAAGCTTTTTTTAACCTATTTGCCATCTTATAAAACTGTACAAACTGATAATTTTTCAGTTGTTTCAGACTTAACAGAAAAAGGCTTGGAACCTGCTGAAAAAGCTATTATCACAGATCAGATTACAAGTTTTATCACACGACATCTAGGAGCCTATCCGCATGAAAAATTATTGGTCACACAAATTGACGCCAAGAAAGACCCTGTATATGGCTTAAGTCAGTTACCAGAATTTATAAGACCTTTTCCTAAGAATTTTCAATTTGAACTGCAACTCTTAAAAAATACGCTTAGTAATTATCTAGACAATACACTGCTTATAAACCCAAGACATGACCAATGGCTAAAGGATGGCATACAAATCTATTATTTCATGAAATACATAGAAGAGTACTATCCAGACATGAAATTACTTGGTACCTTGGCAGATATTTGGGGAATTAGGTCTTTCCATGCTGCAGATTTGAAATTCAACGACCAGTACAACCTTACATATATGCACATGGCAAGAACCAATAGAGATCAGCCATTGACATTGCCAAAAGATGAACTGTTACGTTTTAACTCAGAATTAGCAAACAAATATAAAGCTGGGATTGGATTGCGATATTTAGACGATTATGTAAATAGTGGAATTGTAGAGAAAACCCTTCAAGAATTTTTAAACACCAATAAATTAAAGCAAACCTCAACCTCAGATTTTGAAGCCCTTATAAAATCAAAAACAGATAAAGATATTAATTGGTTTTTTGAAGATTATTTGTCTACCAGAAAAAAGATAGACTTTAAAATCACAAACGTAAAAACCACTGATGATTCCATAAAAGTTACCATAAAAAACAAACGTGAAAACAAAATGCCAATTTCTCTGTTTTCACTAAACAATGACACTATAGTTTCCAAAATATGGATTGATAGTGTTTCAGATAAGCAAACGTTTACCATACCAAAAAACAATGCTGACAGACTTACTTTAAATTACGATCAAACCATACCAGAATTTAACTTAAGGGACAATTGGAAATCGTTAAAAGGCTTTCTATCTAACAATAAACCAATTCAAGTTAGGTTGTTTAAAGATGTTGAAGACCCAAATTACAGTCAAGTATTTTTAATGCCTTTAGTTGAGTTTAATAACATATATGATGGTTTGACACTTGGAGCCAAAGTTTACAACAAGACCTTGCTCAGAAAAGGGTTCAATTATAAATTTTCTCCAAAATATGGAATGAAATCAAAAACCTTGACTGGCTCTGCTTCTGTATCAATAACCAAAAATATTGAAGAATCTAACCTCTATAGTTTTAGCTATGGTATTTCAGGTAAGTATGGTGCCTATGGTCCTGATTTATTTGCTCGTGTTATTTCACCTGACCTGACCTTTACCTTTAGAGATGATTCTAATTTCAGATCTAACAAATACCAAGCATTAAGTTTTAGATATCTTGATATTTCCAAAGATCCAGACATAAACAACATTACCAATAACGACGAACCTGATTATGCCGTTTTTAATGCGCAATTTGTTGATACCAATCCAGGTTTGGTGAATTTTTATAAATGGTTTGCAGATTTTCAACTATCTAAAAATTTTGGGAAAATTGCCCTGAATTATGAATATAGAAGACTATTTGAAAGCAACAGGCAAATCAATTTAAGGTTTTATTTCGGAACCTTTATATATAACAATAACGACCCAAATTCGGACTATTTTAGTTTTGCTTTGGACAGGCCAACAGATTATTTATTTGATTATAATTATTTAGGTCGATCTGAAGCCTCAGGACTCTTTAGTCAGCAGCTCATTATTGCCGAAGGTGGTTTTAAATCAAAACTAAAAACACCCTTTGCCAATGAGTGGATGACGACCATGAACTTTAGCACTACAATCTGGAGATACATTCAAGGCTATGCAGATTTTGGTGTTGTTAAAAACAAGTTTTCAAACATGAAATTTGTGTATGACTCTGGCATTCGTTTAAACCTTGTTACAGATTATTTTGAAGTCTATTTTCCCGTTTATTCTAACCTTGGCTGGGAAGTTGGAAACCCTAACTACGATGAAAAGATCCGATTCGTTTTTACTGTCGACCCAAAATCATTGTTAGGACTGTTTAGAAGAAAGTGGTACTAACTGATTGAAGTTACCAATTTAATTATTCGCAACCATTTTTCTATATTTTAAAATTCATTGCGTTTTTGTTAATAAATAGCTTTAATTTTTAATAAATTCATAATACATTAACAGATAATGAGATTGCAAAATGTAGTGAATTTACTACCTTTGCAAAACTCAAACCCTAATAAATGCAAACAGATCCAGATATTACTAAAGCCATGTCTTATGCTGATTTCAAAAGCGAAATCATAAACGATTATACTATTGCTGTAACAAGCAGGGAATGCAGTTTATTGGGACGTCGCGAAGTACTAACTGGAAAAGCAAAATTTGGCATTTTTGGTGATGGTAAAGAAGTGCCACAATTAGCTATGGCTAAGGCATTTCAAAATGGCGATTTCAGATCTGGATATTACAGAGACCAAACATTTATGATGGCCATTGGCAAATTAACCATCGAACAGTTTTTTGCAGGTTTATATGCTCATACAGATATTAAAGCTGATCCAATGAGTGCTGGACGACAAATGGGTGGACATTTTGGCACACATAGTCTTGACGATAATTACAATTGGAAAGACCTAACCAAACAACCCAATTCTAGTGCAGATATCTCTCCTACTGCTGGACAAATGCCAAGATTGTTAGGCCTTGCTCAAGCTTCAAAAATTTACAGAAACGTTAAAGGTATCAATACTGCTAACTTTTCCGAAAATGGAAATGAAGTTGCTTGGGGAACCATTGGTAATGCAAGCACGAGTGAAGGCATCTTTTTTGAAACCATCAATGCAGCAGGTGTACTACAAGTACCTATGGTTATTAGTATTTGGGATGATGAATATGGTATTTCTGTTCATGCACGACACCAAACAACCAAAGAAAATATTTCTGAAATATTAAAAGGGTTCCAACGTGATGACGAAGCCAAAGGCTACGAAATACTTAAAGTAAAAGGCTGGGATTATGCAACGTTAATAGATACCTATTTAATTGCTGCAAAAATTGCACGTGAAGAACATGTTCCTGTTTTAATTCATGTAACTGAATTAACGCAACCTCAAGGACATTCAACGTCAGGTTCGCATGAACGCTACAAATCTCCTGAACGATTAACTTGGGAGCGTGAGCATGATTGTATTGTAAAAATGCGTGAGTGGATTATTACTAATGACATTGCTACCAATGAAGAGTTGTCTACTTTAGAAAAGCAACTCAAAAAAGAGGTTCGTGATGGTAAAAAAGCCGCTTGGAATGCCTTTTTGAATCCAATATTACAAGAGCGTGCAGAACTCGTTTCATTACTGAACAATGTTGCTGCTTCAAGCCCAAACAAACCATTTATCACAAAGCTGATTAACGATTTAGCTGCTATTGATGAGCCAATTAAAAAGGACGTGATATCTACAGCCAGAAAGAGTTTAAAATATATTACTTTTGAAAATTCTCCTGCTAAGCAAGCCTTATTAAATTGGATTAATCACTATTTTGAAATCAATCAACCCAAATACAGTTCGCACTTATATAGCGAGTCTGATAAAAACGCAACACTTATTGAAGCTGAAAAGCCTACTTACAATGACAATGCAGAAATGGTTGATGGACGTATTATTATTAGAGATAATTTTGATGCTATTTTCAAAAACTATCCAGAGGCATTGATTTTTGGAGAAGATTCAGGGAATATTGGCGATGTAAACCAAGGACTTGAAGGCTTACAGGAAAAATATGGCGAGTTACGAATTTCAGACGCTGGAATTCGTGAAGCAACCATCCTTGGTCAAGGCATAGGCATGGCAATGCGTGGTTTACGGCCAATTGCAGAAATTCAGTATTTGGATTATTTAATGTATGCTTTGCAAATAATAAGTGATGACCTAGCAACACTACACTACAGGACAGTAGGCAAGCAAAAAGCACCAATGATTATTAGAACCCGTGGTCATAGACTAGAAGGCATATGGCATTCTGGATCACAACTTGGAGGCATTCTCAATTTGATTCGTGGTGTTTATGTACTTGTGCCTCGTAATATGACCATTGCTGCAGGTTTTTATAATACCATGTTAGAAAGCGATCAACCAGCTTTGATTATTGAGTGTTTAAATGGATATCGTTTAAAAGAAAAAATGCCGAATAATATTGGTAAGTTTAAAACTGCAGTTGGTGTTGTTGAAACGGTTAAACAAGGAGCTGATATTACTTTAGTGTCGTATGGCTCTACACTAAGAATGGTTGAAGAAACAGCCAAAGAACTCCTTGAAGTTGGCATTGATGCTGAAGTTATTGATGTACAATCCTTGATTCCGTTTGATTTGAATCACGATATTGTAAAAAGTATAGCCAAAACCAATCGCGTTTTAGTAATTGATGAAGATGTTCCTGGCGGAGCCTCATCTTATATTCTTAATGAAATATTGAATGTTCAAAATGCTTATCAATATTTGGATAGCCAACCAAAAACACTCACTGCAAAGGAGCATAGACCAGCTTACGGAACAGATGGCGATTATTTCAGCAAACCATCAAACGAAGATATTTTTGAAACGGTTTATCAAATTATGCATGAAATGAATCCTGAGGATTACCCTAAAATGAGATGATTTTTTTGTTTTTCAATATAGGATAGCAACCTAGTATAATTTCTTTTTTCTATTTTAGTCTTTTAAAAACTGATTAAACCCCAAAGAATATGTTTAAAACAAACAAAGATTTAGGCTTATTAATACTGCGCGTTGGAGCCTCAGTACTGATGCTTACTCATGGTTATGGTAAATTTTTAAAACTATTTACAGATCCTACTGATTTTGGAGATCCAATTGGATTAGGTCCATTTATTTCTCTTATTTTGGCAGTAATTGGTGAGTTTATAGCTCCCATATTCATTATCATTGGCTACAAAACAAAGTTAGCTGCAATTCCAACCACAATTACTATGCTCGTTGCCGCTTTTATTGTGCATGCTTCAGATCCCATTGGAACAAAAGAAAAGGCTTTATTTTATGCGGTTTGTTTCTTAGCAATTGCATTTACAGGAGCTGGGAAATATTCTATTGATAAAAACTAAACTTCAATTCATTAAATATCATGGTTAAATCGGTTTTTATTAAAATAATTACCGCTTGGTTCTTTATTGGTACCGTTTTTCAACCAAATAATAGTCATAAAGATATCTCAAAAATTAATGAAACCCTTGAGAAAATCAAAGACCATTATAAAAGTGATTTTCATCAATTTCAAGATGAAGTGCATCAGCTTTTAGAAACTTCTCAACAAACCAGCTCTAAAATTGATATTGAAGCTTTACAAAACCAACTCACAAAAACCAGATTGGCATTTAAACGTGTAGAGTTTATTTTTGATTACGACCAAACCAGTTATAACAGTGTTTACGTAAATGGTGCTCCACTGTATAAAATTGATCCTGATTTTGGAGGCGAAACTGTTTTTGAACCTAATGGATTGCAAACTTTAGATGAAGAGATTTTTAGCTACAATCCGCTAGAAAACATTGAACACATTCAAAAATTAGCAGAAGAATTAAAAAAGCGAGTCGATTTTATTGCTAATATACACTTACCTATAAAAATTGTTGAAAATTCAGCTATAGAAGCTCTTCGCTCTGGTGTTATTCGTGTTTTTACACTCGGTCTTTCAGGGTTTGACACTCCTGGTTCAGCAAATATTTTAGAAGAAGCCATTGTAAGTTTTGAAAGCATGCATTCAACATTTCAGATGTTTGAGCCTTCAGTGATGGATGATGCTAAAGCCGATTTTGAAAAGGTAAATTCTATCTATGAAAAAGGAACAAATATCTTGAAATCTCAAAAAGAGATGGACAATTTTGACCATTTAATATTCTTAAAAACTATCATTAACCCTCTTTACGCTCAATTACTACAATTTCAAAAATCCAATAACATTTCATTAAAACGCTATAAGTATCACGCACAAAACATCAATAACGATGTTATTTTTGATGAGTCATTTTTAGACACTGATTACTATGGTTATTTTACGTATTTGCCATTAAGTAGTCCAGCTTCAATAAAACTTGGCAAAAAATTATTTGAAGATCCAATATTGTCCAACGATGGAAAAATGTCATGTGTAACATGTCACAACCCAAAAAAAGGATTTTCTGATGGATTGCCAAAAAGTTCCACAAATAAAAATGGTGTTGCCAATAAGAGAAACTCTCCTGGCTTGATAGACATTGGTTACTCCAAACGTTTTTTCTGGGATTTACGTGACCATAACTTAGAAAAGCAAGTCGCTCACGTTGTAGATAATAATTTGGAGTTTAATACCAGCTTTAAAACCATTGCCAGTAAACTCAATAGAATTTCGGAATACAGAAAGTTATTTGATGAAGCTTATGGAGACATTAGCAAAGACGACATCAATAAACGCTCTATAAGTAATGCCATTGCTGCGTATGTAAATTCGTTAAAATCTTTTAATAGTGAGTTTGACCAATTTGTACGTGATGATATTGACACTTATCCGGAAGACGCTTACAGAGGATTTAATTTGTTTATGGGAAAAGCGGCTTGTGCAACTTGCCATTTTGCTCCAGTTTTTAATGGCACTGTACCTCCTTTTTATATAGAATCTGAATCTGAAGTTTTAGGAGTTACTGTTGGTTTGGATAGTATTAATCCGAAACTGGATGAAGATTTAGGTCGTGTAGCAAATGGGATGAATTTAGATAAACATTGGTTTTTCAGAAACTCTTTTAAAACTGTGACTGTTAGAAATATTGAACTCACAGCACCTTATATGCACAATGGCTCATTTAATACTCTTGAAGAAGTCATTGATTTTTACAATTTAGGTGGTGGAAAAGGCATGGGATTAGATGTTGAAAATCAAACCTTATCTGATGCTCCTTTAGGACTTAACAAGAGAGAAAAAGCAGATCTTGTTGCTTTTTTAAAAACACTTACAGATACGACAGGACTTACCCAAAAAACAATACCTAAAGTAATAAAAGATTAATATTTAGTTAAGGATTCTTACCATTAACTCTTTTAGTAAATCGCCTTGAGGCACTGCGTTAGAACCAACACCTTTACTTTTAACATCAAACTCACGCAAAGTAGCAATAACACTACTCACTTTTTTCATTGGGTAGTTTCTAGCTGCAGTTAAATACTCATTCACAAAATAAGGATTTACCTTTAGTGACGATGCTACAGCACGAGGAGATTTATCATGCAAACCATGCAAATGTAATAACTGAGAAAAAAAGCTGAACAGCAATGAAACTGTTACAACCATTGGGTTGTCTTTTGGATTATCTGCAAAATAATTTACAATTTTATACGCCTTAAGGTGATCTCTATCTCCAATGGCTTTACGTAACTCAAAATTGTTATAATCCTTAGAGATTCCAATATTCTCTTCAATAAGTTCTGGTGTGATTTGCGTGTCTTTTTTTATAATGAGCTGTAGTTTTTCAAGTTCATTATTAATCTTACTCAAATCAGTTCCTAAAAACTCCACCAACATTTGCGCAGCCTTAGGCGCAATGGTATAACCTTTTGGCGATAAGGTTCGTCTTATCCACTCAGCGACTTGGTTTTCGTAAAGTTTTTTGCTTTCAAAAACGACATTGTCCTTTTTTAAGGATTTGTAAAGTGCTTTGCGCTTATCAATTTTTTTATACTTGTAATTTATAACAAGTACAGTTGTTGGTTGCGGATTTTCAGCATAAGAAGCTAATTTTTCAATCGTCCTGGATAAATCTTGCGCTTCTTTTACTATCACAACCTGACGTTCTGCCATCATTGGATAACGCTTGGCATTGGACACAATATCTTCAATAGTGACGTCACGACCATAAAGAACCATTTGGTTAAAGCCTTTTTCTTCTTCCGAAAGCATGTTATCTTCAATAAAATCTGATATTTTATCAATATAGTATGGCTCCTCTCCCATTAAAAAATAAATGGGTTTAAGTTTTCCGTTTTTTATATCAGCAACTAACTGTTTTACTTCATCCATTGAAAAAAAATCACCAAATTTGTGTAGTGCAAAAGCTAAACTTCCCTACATATTCGTTTCGTCTCAAAAATAGAGAAAATAAACGTTTTATCTTTGATGATATTCGTAAAAAATTTGTGGTTTTACAACCTGAAGAATGGGTGAGGCAACATTGCATCAACTATTTGGTGTCTCATAAAAACTATCCTAAAACACTTATAAACGTTGAAAAAGAACTGAAGATAAATGGCTTGACAAAGCGCTATGATATTGTGGTATACAATTCTGATGGGAGCATTCATTTGATTGTTGAGTGTAAATCGCCAAAAATCAATATCAATCAAGACACTTTTGACCAAATTGCACGATACAACTTAACTTTAAATGCTACCTACTTGATGGTGACTAACGGAATTAATCATTATTATTGTGCTATGGACTTTGAAGCTGAGCGTTATCAGTTTTTAAAAGACATTCCTCATTACGCGATAAATGAATAAGACAATCACATTTTGGCTAGGAATTTTAGGAGCACTATTTTTTATTACTCCTTCTGTTTTAGGCGGTTTACAATTTGAAAACTATAGCCACATCAGTCAGTTTATAAGCGAAAGTTATGCTTTTGGCACTCCTTATGGAGTTTACATGAGGTTTTTGGGATTTATTCCTAGTGGAATATTAATTACAATGTTCTCCTTCTCATGTTGGAAACTGTTACCAAAATCTAACGTACTAAAAATAGGACTTTTTGGGTTTGGCGTGTTTTATGGCATTGGCACTATCACGGTTGGGCTATTTCCTTGTGATGAAGGCTGTAATAAAGAGTTAATCAATCCGAGCGTATCACAATTAATTCATAACCTTTTCGGAGGACTTACCTATTTAATAGTTCCAGCTTGCTTGATATTAATTGGCTTTAGTTCTAGAAAATGGAGCAGTACAACCCCCTTTTCAACACTCTCTATCATTTGTGGCACCATAGCTTTAATGTTTAGTATGTTGTTATTAAGTGATCCTGACGGAAATTATATTGGTTTGTTTCAGCGAATAACTGAGGGTTCTATATTATTTTGGTTAATTAACTTTGCCTTTTACATTAAAAATAATAATCACACTTGAAAATTGCAGTCGTCATATTAAACTGGAACGGAAAAAAACTTTTGGAAGAGTTTTTACCTTCAGTCGTTGCGCATTCTAAAAATGCAACTGTGTATTTGGCAGATAATGCCTCAATTGATGATTCCATTGATTTTGTACAACATCAATTCCCAACAGTAAAAATCATCAAAAATACTGTGAATGGAGGCTATGCTAAAGGTTATAACGATGCTTTAAAAAAGATTGAAGCTGACGTGTTCTGCCTTTTAAATAATGATGTAGAGGTTTCGGAGAATTGGCTTCAACCTATTATTAATTGCTTTCAAGAGGATTCAGATACTGCAATTATTCAACCCAAAATACTGGATTATAAAAACAAAGATTATTTTGAATACGCAGGAGCAGCAGGTGGTTTTATAGATAAATATGGCTATCCATATTGTAGAGGCAGAATTTTTAACACCATTGAAAAAGATAAGCAGCAGTATGAAGGTGTTACAGATATTTTCTGGGCTTCTGGAGCTTGTTTATTTATTAAAAAATCAGTTTTTGAAACACTCAACGGTTTTGATGAATCTTATTTTGCACACCAAGAAGAAATTGATTTATGCTGGCGAGCCAAAAACTTAGGTTTTCAAATTAAATACGTAAGCACTTCAGTTGTTTATCATTTAGGTGGCGGAACTTTGAATGCAATAAACCCAAAAAAAACCTTTTTAAATTTTAAGAACAGCTTATACAACTTAACCAAAAATGCTAAAGGAAATTTATTTTTTCTCGTTATTGTTCGTTTGTTTTTAGATGGAATTGCTGGTATAAAATTTTTACTAAGCTTTAAACCAAGCCACACCTTAGCCATTGTAAAAGCACATTTTTCGTTTTACAAAAACTTACCTGAACTTTATAAGCAAAGGAACAAATTGGCGCAAAAGATCAAATACTATAATAAAACCTCAATTGTTTGGCAATATTTTGTAAAAAACAAAAAGACATACAATAGTTTATAACTCGTTAGTAAAAGTTTTGTTAATAGTATATTTTACTAGTGTTTTTTATATATTTTTGTACTAAGTTTTAAAACCCATTTAACAATTAAACCAATGAAAAAAGTATTAGTTCTGGGCCTTTCAACAATGCTCTTATTAAGCTCATGTGTATCTAAAAAAGAATATGCTGCACTTGAAGCTAAACAAAAAGAAACTCAAGATTTATTAAACTCTGCAACCGTTAAACTTAATAGCTGTTTAGCTGATGCCGCTGCTGCAAATGCTCGTGCTGAATCTTTAAATGAACGACTTGCAGATATGAAAAAGACTAATGAAAACTTAATTCAAAGTAATAAAGACCTCACCATGCTTACCTCTAAAGGAGCTAGCAATGTTGAAAAAACACTGGAAAGCATGAAAGAAAAAGATTTAAAAATTTCGCGCTTACAAGACGCTATTTCCAAAAAAGACAGTGTTATGCTTGCTTTGGTAACAAGTTTGAAGAAAGAAGTAGGTATTAACGACCCAGACATTGAAATAAATGTTGAAAAAGGTGTGGTATTTATTTCAATAGCAGACAAGCTTTTATTTAAAACAGGAAGTTATACAGTTACAGCTAGAGCACAAGAGGTGCTTGCTAAAGTTGCAAAGGTGGTAAACAGTAAACCAAACTTTGATGCTATGGTTGAAGCTCATACAGATAACGTACCTTACCAAAAAGGGGTATTGCTAGACAATTGGGATTTAAGTGTAAAACGCGCTACTTCTGTTGTTAGAGTTCTTGAAGAATTAAACGTAAATCCGAAACAGCTTATTGCTGCTGGTCGTGGTGAGTATGCTCCAGTTGCAGAAAATGATACAGCTGAAAACAAAGCGAAAAACAGACGTACACGTATTGTAGTAATGCCAAAAATTGACGAATTCTACGATATGATTGAAAAAGAAATGAAAAACTTAGAAGCTGGCGGCAACTAAGAACTCATATAAATAATTAAGAAAGCCCAACCTTTCGGTTGGGCTTTTTTTATAGGATATCCAAACTTCCTTTCCCTTCTCTAATAATTACAACATCGCCATCAGAAACATCAATAACTGTTGATGCTTCATTATCACCATAACCACCATCAATAACAAGGTCTACTAAGTTGTCCCATTTTTCTTTGATAAGTTCGGGATCAGTTGTATATTCTATTATTTCATCTTCATCGTGTATAGATGTTGAAATGATAGGTCGTCCCAATTTTTTTACAATTTCAATAGCGATATTATTGTTTGGAACACGAATACCAACTGTTTTCTTCTTTTTAAAGGGATTTGGCAAATTTTTAGAACTAGGCAAAACAAATGTGTATGGTCCAGGCAAAGCACGTTTTAATAACTTAAAGGTAGAAGTGTCTATTTGTTTTACATAATCGCTTAAATTGCTCAGATCATGACACACAAAAGAAAAGTTGGATTTTTCTAACTTCACTCCTTTTATCTTGGCTACTCGCTCCAAAGCTTTTAAGTTGGTAATATCACAACCCAATCCATAAACGGTGTCCGTAGGATAAATAATTAAACCGCCTTTTTTTAAAATATTGACAACCTTCTCAATTTCTTTAGGATTTGGGTTTTCTTCGTAAATTCTAATAAACTCGGCCATAATAGTTATATTATTAAACGTATTACAAAGTAACTAATTATTTATACATGAATATGCTAAAATATACGCTGATTTGATATTTTAATAGCATTCAAGCATCATCAAATCGTATCAATTGTTTATGCTTTAAAGAAACCAAAAAAAAGAGATACTAAGACATTGACAATCTCATTTCCCAAAAGATGAGCAAATGGTGTGTGACCCTGGCGAAAACTTAAAACTTTAGCTTAACACTTACAGATTGATAAGTTAAACTAAAACTCCCATATTTAAAATCGGTGATTGAGCCTGTCTAAATGTAGGATTTTTTGTCTTTTTTGGATTACGCTTATCGGTCGTGGCTATGAGTAGTGCGGGCGCAAATACGCATTTTTCTTTCGGTCTATCACAGAGCCAAAACCTTGTTTTCTGGGTTTTTATCTTATTATTTCAAAAAGCCAAAACCTTGTTTTGGCGGTCATTGCAAAATAGCGATTTCTTTCGGGTTAAGCACCTAATCCCGCATTACTTATTGCCGTTGTTATGTGTGGTGACTCTATTCTTTATTTGGATTAATTCATCTATTCGACCATATCTCCCATCCCGTAAAAATCAATAGCTTTTGCTAAAGAGGATTTGTACTCCACTCTGACCATTCCCCATTATTGTAGGATTTGAAAATAAAGTTTTTGCAATGATGCCTAGTTAAATTCAGCTTTTAGGGCTTTATTCTTCTGATTCAATATAACAATTTCAAAGTCAGATTTATCTAAAACTAATGTAACCTTCTTATCATCCGTCTCTTGTATATCATAAGGAACGGCTTTGCCGACTTGCTCACCTTTTTTGTAGGCAAATACCAAACATGGGCACTGGATATTTTCTTCAGCAAATGATAATTCCACTTCTTTACGATCACCATACACCATCCATTGCGGACGATCGTACTTTTTACTTCTTGGATGGAAAACTGCTATGTCATACCTGAATGTGCCCATAGGAGGTAAATCAAGAGAGGATTTCTTTCGTTGCTGACCAAATAGCTCACCAGATTCATTGACAAAAACACTAGGTCTTTCTAGATCTGTAATCTGATAATACGAGTTTTCGTAATCCCTGTTACCCTTTTCAGAATAAATTGTCTGACTTATGGTTAATGGGTCAATTCCTGTAAATTCCGTCAATCTCCCTGCCATCGCCTTTCCCCAACCCATGGAATTGTTAGGCATTTCTCCTTCGTACACATGATCAAAACCACAATGAATTAATACCTTTTCGTTTGGGTATCGATTTAGATAGGATTCAATATTCCGGGCTTGATTAATTTCTCTTTCCTTCCCATTAGCATGTCCACTGCTTTCGTACCCAAATATTTTGAACCCCATATCAAAGGCAGTTCTTATTAAATTACCAAATTGAGGTTCTTGTGTAAAATATCCAGAATCAAGAATAGGATAACCATTGGCTTGCATAATTGAATCTGCTTGAGGCGTATTAAAATATCCTTCCATTCCTAAGTGCTTAAAGCCTCTTCTTTTGAGTCCTTCAAGTAGTCGAGTGGTAAAAATTCGATGTTGGGGCATTTGATGAGCTTCATTTATGATGACTACTCGGTGCTCTTCAGCTTCATTCAATATGTAATCTATTGCATCCATTGCTTTGTAGAGGCCAAAACTATCTCGTTGTTTCTGCGTAAGTCCAATTTCAATTGATTCTTTCGTATCCCAAATCTCATGCATCCTTTCTATGTTTCCGATTTTGGCAAATTCCCATGCCCTTCTATCGACAATCGTAGGAAAGGTATCCAAATATGAAGAAAAATTGTATGGCATCTCATTTGACTTTGTATCAAAATGAAAGCCAAACTCCACAAAATCCAACTTTTTCTGCTCTTCATTTTTGGTATTACAGGCAATGCTCAGCAAAGAAATCGCAATAATAAATAAGTGTTTCATTAATTAGTTTTTTATGCCTGACATTCCATCGAGTCTAGTTGTTTATAAAATGGAAAGCCTTTTATTATTTATGTTTTCGGTGTTTTTGGTTGTTTCATCACACATAACGGTATGATATAATGTTGTTTCAATGACTTATATCAGATGATAAGCGAAGTTACTTTTTTGTTTTTAAGTATCAAAACTGTTAATAACAAAGCTGTAAATACCTACAAACCAGCTACTTGTTTCTTAGCTACCTCAAACTCAGCCATAATTTCTTTTACAATGTCTGCAACAGGTTTTATGTCGTGAATAAGTCCAGCTATTTGTCCTATTTCAAGTTCGCCATCATCTAAATCGCCTTCAAACATACCGCGTTTAGCTCTCGCTCTTCCTAATAATTCTTTGAGCTGTTCTGCTGTTGGTGCTGTTTTATACAGTTCTTGAATCTCTTTATAGAATTTGTTTTTTATTAAACGTACTGGAGCCAGTTCTTTTAAGGTTAATTGTGTTGCACCTTCTTCAGCATCTACTACAACTTGCTTAAAGGCTTGATGTGCTGAGCTTTCTGTACTTGCTACAAATCGGCTTCCAATTTGAACACCATCTGCACCTAAAACCATAGTGGCCAACATGCCTCTTCCTGTGGCTATGCCTCCAGCAGCAATCAACGGAATATTGATTTTTTCTTTAACCATTGGAATTAAGGTCAACGTTGTTGTTTCATCCCGTCCATTATGTCCTCCAGCTTCAAATCCTTCAGCGACTACAGCATCTACTCCAGCTTCTTGAGCTTTTAAAGCGAATTTTACACTGCTAACCACATGCACCACAGTAATGCCTTTATCTTGTAACCATTTGGTCCAGGTTTTTGGGTTTCCAGCAGAAGTGAATACTATTTTGACATCTTCCTCAACGATAATGTTCATAATATCCTCAATGTTTGGATATAACATTGGTACATTAACTCCAAAAGGTTTTTCTGTAACTTTTTTACATTTCTGTATGTGCTCACGCAACACGTCAGGATACATGCTTCCTGCACCAATTAAACCTAGAATTCCAGCATTGCTTGCTGCAGAAGCAAGCCTCCAACCACTGTTCCAAATCATACCTGCTTGTACAATTGGATATTGAATACCAAAGAGCTTCGTTATTTTATTTTGCATTTATTGCTTTAAAAGTTTTAATGATTTTGAGTTGACACCTTCTGCTTGAATCTTCAACAGATACAATCCGCTTGACAATTGTTGTAAATCAATAGGTTGAAAAGGTTGAATTGTTGTATCTATAACCAGTTTTCCTAAGATGTCATGAATAAGTAGATTTGCAACATCAACTTCATTCGGAAATAGTACTTGCAAATAGTTTTCTACAGGATTAGGAAATAGCTTAAAATGTGTTCGCTCATTATTTTGGTTACTTAATTCTGCTGCTAAGGCATTTCCTAAATCAGGAATTCCATAACCTAAAAAATAATCAGGAGTTGTATATTGTGAAGCAGATTCTCTAACCAATTGCATCATTTCTGCATTGGTTAAATCTGGTAGTGCCTGACGCAAACAAGCCAAACCTCCAGCCATAATTGGTGAACTAAATGAGGTTCCATTGTTTTGTACAATCACATTATCTGGTCCAATAACAAAAGCAGCAGCTCCACGAGCTACAACATCTGGTTTTTGAGTAGGCTGAATAGCACTACCTTGAGAGCTAAATGATACATAATCTCCATTTAAATCTACAGCTCCAATAGAAAAAACACCTTCAGCATCTGCAGGAGCGTTAACACCCGAAGCTCCAGAATTTCCAGCAGAATTTACCAAGAGCATTCCTTTTTCAAAAGCTATGTTTGCTCCTCTAGTTATAAAAGCAGTATTACCATCTAAGTCATTATTAGTGTAACTGTAATTTGGATTATCATAGCCTTTATAACCTAAGGATGTGTTAATAATATCAACACCTAAGCTATCAGCACGCTCAGCAGCTTCAACCCAATAGCTTTCTTCAACAGGATTTTCATGTTCTGCTTCTTCCGTTCTGAATAAGTAATAGGAGGCATCAGGTGCTGTACCAACATATTGGTCTTGAATAAATCCAGCCATAGTGCTCAGTACTTTTGTGCCATGTGTATTTCCTGTGTAAGCATAAACATCTGAAGTTCTATTGACAAAGTCATAACCATCTAACAAATCTCCTGCATCTCTCAATCTCTGAAACGCTCCCATGGTGTTCACATTCGGAAAACCTGCATCTAAAACTGCAACTGTAACGCCTTCACCTGTATAATCCAATTCATGCAAAGCATCAGCTGCAATCATTTTAACTTGATTTTGAGTGTTGCCATAGTCAAAATCAATCATAGCATTTTCTATGCTGAATTTATCTTTAGCCTGCTCTATTTCATTTGATGACATATTTAAACTATCATCTGCAAAATCAATTGAAACAACAAAGTTCAGATTCAAAAGGTCATTAATATTGGTTTCAGTACCTCTAACATGCACAGCATTAAACCATTTAGATTTTGCCAAAACCACAATTCCTGTAGCATTTTTTACTTGAGCGATATAGCTTTCATTTACTGGAACATCGCGTTCATCAATGACAACATTATGATTTGTTTTTCTGTCTATTGCTTTTTGAGTAAGAATGGTTATTGGATTAGCAATAGCATTGGCAACATTTTCTTTATCAGTAAAGTAAACCCAAGCATCTTCCTGAGAAAACACGATACATTGAGAGAAAATGAAACTTAATAAAAGTATTTTCTTTAGCATTTTTAATGATTTGGTATCTGCAAGTTAAGAAATTACTCCAGAACCAACTAATTCATTGTCAAGATACCATGCTACAAACTGACCTTCTGTTATTGCTGATTGTAATTCATCAAAAGCGACATATAGGCCATTACTTACTTTATGTAATGTTGCTTTTTGTAAAGGTTGCCTATATCGTATTCTTGCCATAACTTGCATGGTTTCTCCTTCGTTGATGGCTAAGTCTTCACGAATCCAATGCAATTCATCATTAGATACAAAGAGTGTTTTTTTATATAAACCAGGATGTGATTTGCCTTGACCTGTATAAATCACATTCTCCTCAACATCTGTGTCTATCACAAATAAAGGTTCAGCTGTTCCACCAACAGCCAAACCTTTTCGCTGACCTTTAGTAAAATAATGCGCACCTTGATGCTTGCCAACTACATGACCATCTGTAATATGGTATTCCAACTTTCTAGATTCATAGACAAGCTGATCTTCAACTGAATTGAAATTAGGAATGTTTTGAGAATACAGTTCGTAATCCATAGGGATTTCAACAATAACACCTTCTTTTGGTTTGAGTTGCTGTTGTAAAAAATCTGGAAGTTTTACTTTTCCTATAAAACACAAGCCTTGTGAATCTCGCTTTTCGGCAGTAATCAAGTCTTGTTCTGTTGCAATTTGTCTTACTTCTGGCTTGGTCAATTCACCAATAGGAAATAAGGTTTTTGATAATTGTTCTTGTGATAATTGACACAAAAAGTAAGATTGATCTTTGTTTGTATCTTTTCCAGCTAAAAGTTGATAGATAATTTCACCATCTTTTTCAAAGGAACTTTTTCTACAATAATGTCCAGTAGCCACAAAATCGGCTCCTAAGTCAAGAGCAATTTTCATGAATACATCAAACTTAATTTCCCTGTTGCATAGCACATCAGGATTTGGTGTTCGACCTTTTTCGTATTCATTGAACATGTAATCTACAATACGCTCTTTGTATTGAGCACTTAAATCGACTGTTTGAAACGGAATACCTAATTTTTCTGCAACAAGCATAGCATCGTTACTATCTTCAAGCCAAGGGCATTCATTGGATATTGTAACAGAATCGTCGTGCCAATTTTTCATAAAAAGACCAATAACATCATAGCCTTGCTCTTTTAAGAGAAATGCTGCAACGCTAGAATCTACTCCTCCAGAAAGTCCTACTACTACTCTTTTCATTATTAATTTTAAGAACTGCAAAGATACAATTTTTAGTCGTTTTGTATTGGGTTTCATCATTTTGCTTATCTAGTACCAAAAACTATATTGTTTAACTTTAACATAATTTTATTAAACAATTAATATTTTTGTTTAATCTTTGTATTGTAATATTAAACAATTAAAATTCAGAAAATGAAAACAACGAATCACCTAAAAAAATTTACATTGTTGCTAGCTGTCGTATTTATGGCGTATTCATGCAGTAATGACGACGACAACACAAATGATCCACCACAATCAACAACTATTACAGCTTTAGCAAGTGCTTCAGGAGACTTAAGCATCTTAGTAGCTGCTTTGCAACGAGCTGGTTTAGATACAACTTTAGACACAGCAGGAGATTTTACAGTATTTGCTCCAACAAATACAGCTTTTGCAAATTTCTTAGCTGATAATAATTTTACGGCTTTAGAAGACATTCCAGTTGATGTTTTAACTCAAGTATTATTAAATCATGTTATTGATGGTGAAGCATTTTCAACTGCCTTATCTACAGGATATGGTAATACGTTAGCCACTAAACCTGGAACAGGAGAGAACTTAAGTATTTATATTGACACATCAAATGGTGTGAGTTTGAATGGTGTATCTAATGTTGAGCAAGCAGATATTGATGCTTCAAACGGAGTTATACATATCGTAGATGCAGTTATTGGTTTACCTAACATTGTAGATCATGCTGTTGCGAATTCTGACCTTTCAAGTTTAGTAGGAGCTTTAACAGCTGGCGGAAATACGACATTTACTACTTTATTATCTACTCCTGGAGATTTTACAGTTTTTGCTCCTAACAATGATGCTTTTGCTTCTTTTACAACTTCAAATGACTTAGCGAGTGTTTTAGCAAACCATGTTATTCCTGGGGCTACAGCAATTTCTACTGGATTGTCAAATTCTTATGTTAATACTGCTGCAATGTTAAGTGGAACAATGACACCTTTAAGCATGTACATTAATGTTGATAGTGGTGTTACAATTAATGGGAGTTCGAATGTAGTTGCCGCTGATATTGTAGCTACTAATGGCGTAATACATGTTGTTGATGAAGTAATTGACTTACCAACTATTGCAACCTTTGCAACTTCAAATGCTGCACTTTCGATATTAGTTGATGCCTTAGCTTATGCAGATACAGGAATGTCTACAGTAGATTATATTGATACAGTTTCTGATGCAACCACTGGACCTTTTACTGTATTTGCTCCTACAAATGATGCTTTCGTATCTCTTTTAGCTGAATTAGAATTAAACGCTCTTACAGATTTAACTCCTGAGCAAGTTGATGCTGTACTATTATACCACATTGTAAATGCAAACGTACAATCGTCTCAATTACAAAGTGGGACAGTTGCTACACTTGGTGGAAATATCACAGTTGATGCTACAGCTTTTACACTTACAGATCCTAATGGAAGATTAAGTAACATCATACCTTCATTAGTTGATATTCAAGCTGCAAATGGTGTAGTGCATGTTATAGATAAAGTATTATTAAACGATGATTAATATAATCAGATTGAATTGGTTGGTAAATCTTAATTAGATTGGTTGTTAGCCATAGACTATTCTTCCATAATTTATGGTCTATGCAAAAAAAAGCTCCTTAATTAAGGAGCTTTTTTATTAGTTATTTTTCTTCTGTAGTTTTGGAACGTACGTAAAATTCTTTTCGTCAACTAGTTTGTTATTTTCATAATACTTCCAAATCCCTGTCTTCTTGTTCCGTTTGTATTGTCCTTCAGATAATAATTCTCCTTTTCCATTAAAAGATTTTGCTGGTCCATGAAGTTCGCCATTTTCATAAATAAACGATTTTAAAACAACACCTTTTAAAGAATATACTTCTGAGAGCCCTTCTATTTTGCCATTAACATAAGTCGCTTTTTCTGCTAATTGACCATTGTCATAATAAACCAATCGTTCGCCTTGTAACACACCTTTGTCGTCATAAGTTTCAACAGTCATTATTTTATCTGAATTTTTATGATAATAAATCCACTTGCCAACATAGGTTTTACCAACCATTTTGCCTTCGCTAATGGTTTTGCCTATTGAAGTTAAAAACTTAACCTCAGCACTATCATCATTAGAATTGAATAATTTGGTAGCAGACAAAACGCTTTTCTTTTTTACAAGAATATAAAACTTAAACAGGCCTATTTCTTTACCATGACTAAATTCGCCTTCGTAACGAATTTGCTGTGTACCATCAAAATTCTTTTTCCAGATACCATGTCGATTACCATCTGCATCAAATTGATTGATGTTTTGTGCAAAAACTATAGCGACAAAAAAATGTGCAAAAAGTAAAACTAGTTTTTTCATTTAAAATCTACATTATTTAGTGGATTCCGCATCAAGCGCGGAATGACAGTTTTAACATTTATAATTAACGTTTTTAACGTGTGATAATTGTATAACAAAAAAGCTGCCAAAATAAAATACATCATTATTAAATTGGCAGCTTTATTTAACCCTTCCGTCCAGACGATACTGTCTGGACACCTTCCCTTTAAAAGGGAAGGAACTTGTTCCGTTATTTTTTACGTTGTTGCATTCTTTTTTGCTCTTCTGCCTTTTCCATCATCTCTTGCATTTTCTTTGCAAACTTACCTTGTTTTTTAGGTTTCTTTTTATTCTCTTGAATCTGAGCATGAATTTTATCTTCATCTAAGATATAGTTCTTAATCACTAGCATAATACCAATAGTAATTAAGTTTGAAATAAAGTAATACAAACTTAAACCAGCTGCATAGTTATTAAAGAACACCAACATCATTAATGGAGAGAAATATATCATCCATTTCATCATTTTTGCCATGTCTGGCATTCCTTCTTGAGTTGGCTGCGATGCCATTTGTTGTCCTGTTGTCATTTTCATATAAAAGAAAATAGCGACAGCAGCTAATATTGGAAACAAACTCACATGGTCTCCATAAAATGGTATGTGGAATGGTAATTCTGCAACCACATCATAAGACGATAAATCATCTGCCCAAAGGAAGCTTTTTTGACGTAATTCAAAAGCTGTAGGGAAAAACATAAATAGTGCATAGAATACAGGAAGCTGCACTAAAGCAGGTAAACAACCACTCATTGGATTGGCTCCAGCTTTATTGTACAATGCCATGGTTTCTTGCTGTTTTTTCATTGCATTGTCCTTGTACTTTGTGGCAATCTCAGCAATCTCTGGTTTTAAAATTTTCATTTTAGCCTGAGACAAATACGACTTATAGAGTACTGGAGACAAAACTAATCTCACTAAAATAGTCATGACAATAATAGCAATTCCGTAAGGCAGGAAACTACTTAAAAATCCAAACAACGGAATAAACACAGCTTTATTTATCCAACCGAAAATTCCCCAACCAAATGGTATACTCTCTTCTAAATCGCGTTTGTATTTTTTAAGTACCTGACTGTCTGTTGGTCCATAATACATGTTTAACGACTCGTTAAACTCGCCACCATCAAGTTCTAGAGGTATTGATACAGCATAACTCTTAGTGTAAAGTGTGTCAACCTCTTCATCGTTCATTAAGTTAACCGATTTTAAGTTGGCTGTTTTGAATGGTTTGTCTGTTAATAAAATAGAGCTAAAAAAGTGTTGTCTGAAAGATAACCAACGTACATCGACTTCGGTTTCTTCGTCATCACCCATTTGACCTAACTTGTCAATTTTATCGTCTTCGTATTTGTAAGTTAAACGTGTGTATCTGTTTTCGTATGAAATACTTTTAGCTTGTCTTCTTCCTTTTAATTTCCAATCTAAAACAATATCCTGACTTCCGTTTACAACACCTTCCAATCCTTGAGATTTTACAGAAAAATCAAGCATGTAATCATTAGGTTTTAGCTCGTATCTGTATTCTAAAAAGCGTGTTTCGGACACTTTTAATTTCATAGATAAAACTTGATTGCCATTGTTTTGTGACAAAGTTGGCTGGAAGTAAAGGTCTTGTGTGTTTAGTGTTCTGTTATCTGAAGTTCCAAATTTTATATTGAAAATAGAATTTTGATCTTTTATAAGATATACAGGAAGTGAATCGTACTTTGTAAATTTCTTGAGTTTAACTTCTGAAATATAACCTCCTTTATTATTGACTTTCAAATAAAGGACTTCGTTTTCCAGAATTGTTTCTTTATCTGAGTTTGCAGTATTTGCCGAATATGCAAAAGCACCAATTTTATTTTGAAGCTCTGCCATTTGAAGAGAATCTTGCGGATTGCTGATGCTGTAATCTTCGGAAGTGGTAACAAAAGTTTCAGCTTCTTCAGCTTCATTAGCTTTTTTCTCTGCTTCAACTTGTTCTTGTTTTGCTTTTTCTTGAGCTTCTAACTCTTCTGGAGTTGGTTGGTTGTTATATAACATCCATAATAAGATTCCGAAAATAAGGACAAAACCTATTATAGAATTTAAGTCAAATTTTTTTTCTTCCATTTATTTTATTATAAATCTTGGTTGTGTTTACCTTTATCAAAAAAGCAACCGAAGATATGTTTTATGCCATACTGACACGATTTTTTGCATTTTTATATTTAAGAGCTGCTCTTACAAAGGCCACAAATAAAGGATGTGGGTTTGCTACAGTACTTCTATATTCTGGATGGTATTGAACTCCTACAAACCAAGGATGGTTTGGGATTTCAATAATCTCGACCAAACCTGTTTCAGGGTTTAATCCTGTTGCTACCATTCCAGCTTCTTCAATTTCTTTTTTAAAGTCGTTGTTAAACTCATAACGATGTCTGTGGCGTTCCAAAATTGTTGTTGCTCCATACACTTTTGACGCCTTACTATCCACTTTTACTTTACATTCCCAAGCTCCTAAACGCATGGTTCCTCCTTTGTTGGTCACACTTTTTTGTGATTCCATTAAATCAATCACTGGATTTTTGGTGTTTGGCACCATTTCGGTTGAGTTAGCATCGACAAGACCAAGCACATTGCGCGCAAACTCAATTACTGCCATTTGCATCCCTAAACAAATTCCTAAAAACGGAATGTTTTGCTCACGTACATATTTAATTGCATCTATTTTACCTTCAATCCCTCGCTCACCAAAACCTGGTGCAACAAGTACTCCATCTAAATGTGATAACTTTAATTTGGCATTATCTGCGTTTAAGTATTCTGAATGAATGGATTCAACATTTACTTTCACTTCATTAGCAGCTCCAGCATGTATAAAAGCTTCTAAGATGGATTTGTACGAATCTTGCAACTCAACATACTTACCAATAAGTCCAATAGTAATTTCGCTCTTTGGGTTTTTATGACGTGATAAAAACTTGTTCCATTGGGTTAAATCTGGAGTTGCACTTTTTAAGTTTAATTTTTTAAGCACTACTTTATCCAAGCCTTGCTCCAACATTAAATTTGGTACATCATAGATTGTAGATGCATCTATAGATTGGATGACAGCTTCTTCCCTAACGTTGCAAAACAAAGCTAGTTTAGTACGCAAATCTTCAGGAAGTTCATGTTCTGTACGACATACCAAAACATCTGCCATCACTCCACTTTCCATTAAGGTTTTTACACTGTGTTGGGTTGGTTTAGTTTTTAACTCTCCTGCAGCAGATAAAAATGGCACTAAGGTTAAATGAATCACGATAGCATTGTGTTCACCTAAATCCCATTTAAGCTGACGAACAGCTTCAATGTAAGGCAAGGACTCAATATCACCAACTGTTCCGCCAATTTCAGTAATAACAATATCATAATCGCCAGAATTACCAAGAATTTGCACTCTGTTTTTAATCTCATCTGTAATATGCGGAATTACTTGCACTGTCTTGCCCAAAAACTCACCACGACGTTCTTTCTCAATCACGCTTTGGTAAATGCGTCCTGTGGTAACGTTATTAGCTTGCGAGGTTGGCACATTTAAAAAGCGCTCATAATGTCCTAAATCTAAATCGGTTTCTGCACCATCATCAGTCACATAGCATTCGCCATGCTCATAAGGATTTAAGGTTCCGGGATCAACGTTAATGTAGGGATCTAATTTTTGAATGGTTGTTCTGTAACCTTGTGCTTGGAGTAGTTTAGCTAAAGAAGCAGCTATAATGCCTTTCCCTAGTGAGGATGTTACTCCTCCAGTTACAAAAATATATTTGGTATTGTCTGTCATGATGCGCTTATAAACGCAGGCAAATTTACAAAATTTATATAGTTATTTGAAGATAGTTTTAGGTTATTTATAAGGTATTGTTAATAACCTTAATTACACCGTAATATAAGCAGAACCATGTGTTAATTTTACACTCTAAAAAAATTAACTTCGCTAACTGTTGCCTTAAACAATTAAAAAAGTTTAGATCATAACTTTAAAAAAACTCAAAAAAATTAAATCCTTAAAAAACTATTACCCAATTCTATTTTTTACAATATTTTTAGTTTATGACAGATGTTGAGATTGAAAGAGTACAAAGAACTTATACAAATTAGCTATAGAATGCTCACTGATGATGACAAAAAACTCTTCAGAAAAGTTTTTGTTTGATGTTGCTGTTTATACACATAAAGAGCAAGACAAAAAATAGGCGAAGTATTTTCAAATATTAAATTTTGCCTTTAAATAGTTTAAATCAAATCCCAGTTGGTGGAGGTGGTGGTGGAAGCTCAGCTTGTTGTTGTTTAGATTTACCCTCTTTAAACCTTTTTAAGTTTGCTTCCATATAGGCTGTATTTTCATTACCAGTTCTTTTAGCTAGTTCATATCCTTTTGTGTAAACACTTAATCCTTTTTCAAACTGTCCTGCTTTTATTAAAGTTTCGCCATAACTATCATAAGTATTTACTGATTCTGGATACAATGCCATTGCCAGTTCAAAAATATTTAGTGCTTCATCTAGGTTTTTATCTTCAACAAAATTATATCCCACAGCATTTAAATATGCTTCTTCAGGTAAGTAAGACTCGCCTATGAGAGAACTATACTTTTTATAATAATTTATGGCAGCTTTCACATATCCTATACTTTCAATTTCATTGTTAAAAGATCTTATTAATACATCCAATACCTCTAAGTCTATCCCATTTTGATTATTTAGTCTGGATAAATTCCAATGCTTGTAATTTGTAATATTGCCACCAAAAGATTTAGACAAGCCATTTAATTCTTTGCTGTCAAAAGAAAAACTAAGGTTTGAACTCATGTTTCTTAAGCTATCAATTAAAATCATATTAAGCTGCCTCTCTTTTAATTCAACATCTTTTACAAACATTTTATCTTGCCCATTTGGTGCATAAAAAGAGATTTTTGACTCTAAGCTATTTTCTGTGTTTTCAACATCTAATATTACTCCCAAGTAACTATTACTATAGGTAGAAGTTCCATACCATCTTCCTTCAATTGCCTTACTATCAATAACATCTCCTTCTGTAAGTTTAGGCAATACATAATTTTGTTTAGGCTTATTTATATCAATGTAACCTCCTTCCTTACGGATATCTTCAACAACTTCCCAGCTTGTTTTTTGAATCGTTTGTGCATCAGTTTCTGAAATATCAGCTAAAGATTTGCTATCTAAAGAAGGTTCGCCTGAGCTTGATAATTGCAATCCAGAAATGACACCAGATAAGCCTAAAGGGCTTTCTTCAAGTAATGCTGAAAATATTGAGGTAGCCACCAAATATGAACCATAAGCAGATGGATGAGACCCATCTAAATCATATAAATCAAAACTAGTTTGAAATCGAAGCTTGTCCCAAACCAACCCAACTGGAATCAATTTTGCATTGAGTTCTTTAGCTATTGTAGAATATGCATATGTTAATATTTTTTGTTCTTCAGGATGTTGCTTTACCGACCAAGTCATAAAAAGAGCCGTTTGTGCACCAATATTTTTTATTTCAGCATCAAACTTTGTAGCATATTCATAAAAATGTTCTGTTTGTCCAAAATAGATATCGTTATCAATTATTAATCCCATGCCTAGTTTGCTTTGCTCTTGCAATATCACATAATCCCAATCATTCGATTTTATTGCTTCCACTGCTCTACCCTCTTCCCAATGACGTTTCAAAGTCATACCTCCTTCACTAATTAGCTGAATTTCAACTGATTTTTTCGGAAATCTCTCACCAACCAAAGCTTTTAGTAACTCTGGTGAGCTATTATAGTAAGTATAACTATTACCTATAAAAAGAATTTTTAAAGGATCAGATTCAGTAGAATTTGAACACGATAGTATAGTAAATAGAATAAAAACTAAATAAAAATGGCTTTTAATTGATTTCATTAGATTGATTTTAATAAATGACATTTAACTTACAATTTG
>JAGQYS010000002.1 GCA_020435965.1 Flavobacteriaceae bacterium
GCTTTTGCCAAACGTTGTAAGTAAGGTTTTAACTGTTCGGCTCCCAAAGCGCAATTAAACCCAACACTCAACAAAGGTATGTGCGAAATAGAAGTTAAAAAGGCTTCAACGGTTTGTCCAGACAAGGTTCTTCCAGAAGCATCAGTTATGGTTCCTGACACCATGATAGGAATATCAATGCTTCGTTCTTCTTTAACTTCTTCAATAGCAAAAAGTGCAGCTTTGGCGTTAAGCGTATCAAAAATAGTTTCAACTAAAAGGACATCGACGCCTCCATCAATCAAGGCTTCTACTTGTTCTTTATAAGCGATACGTAATTCTTCAAAGGTAATGGCACGATATTCTGGTCTGTTCACATCTGGTGACAAACTCGCTGTTTTGTTTGTTGGTCCAATACTTCCTGCAACAAAACGTGGTTTATTAGGATTTGCTTTGGTAAATTCTTCAGCAACTTGCTTAGCAATTTTAGCCGATTCATAATTAAGTTCGTACACCAAATGCTCCATATGGTAATCTGCCATGGCAATGGAAGTTCCTGAAAACGTATTGGTTTCTACAATATCTGCTCCAGCTTCAAAATACTTTCTATGAACTTCAGCAATAGCTTCAGGTTGAGTAATGGATAGTAAATCGTTATTTCCTTTTAGTGGTGAAGGATAGTCTTTAAAGCGTTCACCACGATAATCCTCTTCGGTAAATTTATAGGCTTGTAGCATGGTTCCCATGGCGCCATCAAGCACTAGGATTCGTTTTTGGATTTCTTGGTTTATGTTACTCATATTTTCATATTATTCTCGATACAATTTTATTCCTTTGTCATAAAATCACTCGAATTGACGCATCAATTAATTTAGACTATTTGATAATTTTATCACATCGCTTAAAACACCCCTTGCAGTCACTTGCTTTCCTGCACCTGCTCCTTGAATGACCAACGGTTTTTCGCCATAAGATTCCGTAAAAATTTCAAAAATGGAATCTGCTCCTTTTAATTGACCTAAAGTTGAATTTTTATCTTCAGAAACCAACTTTACTTCAAGTGTTTTATTAGTAACATCCAATTCGCCCACATAACGCAACACTTGGTTTTTGTTCAATTGTTTTTTCAATTCTTGAAATGGCACATCCAACTCTTTACTTCTGTTTTTAAATTGATATAAAGTGGTTTTCCCATTGAGTTGTTTTGGCACTAAGGATTCTATCGAAACATCGCAAAATTCAGTTTTGATATTGAGTTCCCTTGCTAAAATCAAGAGTTTTCTTGCCACATCATTTCCAGATAAATCTTCACGTGCATCAGGCTCGGTTAATCCCAATTTTGAAGCTTCATTTAATACTGTTGAAAAGGACAGTTCAGATTCTGAAAAATGATTAAAAATATAACTTAAAGACCCTGAAAAAACACCTCTTATTTTTTCAATTTTTTCTCCAGAATTGTGCAAATTTTTAATCGTTTCAATAATAGGCAAACCAGCACCAACATTGGTTTCGTACAGAAAAGACTTATTGTGTTTTTTCAAAGTCAATCGCAAATTTTCATAAAATTCATAATGCAAGGTATTGGCTACTTTGTTGGCAGACACAATATGAAATCCGTTTTCAATGAGCTTTATATAGTTTTGTGTAAAAACCACACTTGCTGTAGCGTCAATGGCAATTAAATTTTCAAATTTATGCTGTTTTACAAATTGAATGACTTCATCAATTTTATAAGGAACAGAAAAGGTTTCAAAATCGGTTTCCCAACCATTGGAAATGCCATCTTTATCAAAAAATGCCAATTTAGAATTTGCTATGATTGGTATTCTTAATTTTAAATTTTGCGCTTGTAACAATCTCGATTTAGCTTCATTAATCTGATTGATTAAGGTGCTTCCCACTTGTCCAATTCCGAATAAGACAATATGTATGGTTTTACTGTTTGACATACTGTTTATTTTTTAATGATTGAACCGCTTTAAAAGCCTGCTGTAAATCGTTTATCAAGTCGTTGGTATCTTCAATGCCACAGGATAATCTGATTAAGGAGTCTTTAATTCCAGATTGCAAACGCTTTTCGCGAGGAATAGAAGCATGTGTCATTTGTGGTGGATGACACAACAAACTTTTTACGCCTCCTAAACTTTCAGCTAACTTAAAATAATCTGTATTGGTCACAAATTGATTGGCAGCTTCTTGTGTATCGTCTTTAAGTGTAAATGACACAATACCACCAAACAATCCGTTTTGCTGGCGCTTAGCAATGTTGTGGTTTTTGTGTGTAACCAACCCTGGAAAATACACATCCTGAACAGCTGCATGATTATTTAAAAAGGCAGCGACTGCAAAAGCGTTTTCGCATTGTTTTTTGTAACGTATTTCTAAAGTTTCAATGCCACGAATGGTCAAAAAGCAGTCCCAAGGGCCTAATATTCCTCCAGATGCATTTTGAACAAACTTGATTTTATCTGACAATTCTTGGGTTTTAGTCACCACCAATCCAGCTACCAAATCGGAATGTCCACCTATGTATTTGGTACCACTATGAATCACAATATCAGCACCAAGTGAAATGGGTTGTTGCGCAATAGGGCTCGCAAAGGTATTATCTACCACCAAAAGTGCATTAACACTTTTAGTAATTTTTGATATTTCCTGAATATCTGAAACTTTTAAAGTTGGATTTGTTGGAGATTCAATCCAAACCAGTTTTGTTTTGCTGCTAATTTTGTTAGCGACATTTTCAGCATTAGTGGTATCCACATAATGCACTTTGACACCTAATTTTTCATATACATGAGTAAATAATCGGTAAGCACCTCCATAAATATCATCAACTGCGATAATTTCGTCGCCTGCTGACAATAATTTTAAAACCGAATCGATTGCTGCCAAACCTGTTGCAAAAGCAAAGGCAGAATGGCCTCCCTCTAGCTTGGCCACCACATCTTCCAAAACTTTACGTGTTGGATTGTTGCTTCTGGCATAATCGAAGCCTTTGTTTACTCCAGGAGCTTCCTGAATAAATGTTGATGTTTGGTAAACTGGTACCGAAATTGCTCCAGTGAGTGGATCACTTGGAATGGAATGAATAATGTTTGTTGCACTCATTTTTCTTAAAATTTGAATTAATAAATAAATTAAACCAAAAGTCAAATAAGCTTCTTTTGAAGCATACCTAATAGAAAAATGTTATAAGAAAATACCAATCACAGATGAGTTATTGGGTTTTTGTTATCTATCCAATATTCGATAAATGAATCGAATATCAAGTAGAATTTAGCACCTTCATAGTAAGTCTATGGGTTGCTAAGGTTTCAGCGAGTCTATCTCTCCACCTTTCTTGATAACATTTCAGTAAGTTTTTGAACTTTATGAGCGCAAATATTCAGAAAGAAAACATTAATAACCAAATTTTTTTCGGTTAAATTTAAATTAATTTGTTTTTTGCTTTAAATTTTTCCCTAATTATTAAATCTACCGATTTATTTTCTATTTTACTTTCCAGCCATGAAATAACGTCTAAATATAAAAAGGCTCGACTTTCATAAGGATGGTCTTCGTAAGTTTTTAGTTTTTTATGTAGTTTAATGAATGCTCCTCGTAATTGGTTTGGATAGATATCTCCCAAATTTCTTAAGAATTTTATCATTTCCTTTTGTACCTCGTACAAGTCTTCCATCCTGATTAAAAACTTATAAGTGCTTTTTATAAGAGCATCTAAATTATAGTCCAATCCTGCTTCATAGTGAGCTACCAAATTTAAAACTCTTGAAAAACACAGTAAATCCTCACGCATAGAAAGCGATTTATTGCTGATGATTTTATCTAAAAACTCTATACATTTTTTATGCTCACCAATACCAAAATACAAGCTCGCAATTTTGTAGTAAAACACCATGATGTGATGTTCATCTATTCTGCTTTTATGCTTTTTTATTCCTACTACAACATCATTTATCAAAGGTAAGCCTTCTTTAAAAGTGCCTTCCATGAAATGTAAATTGAATTTATTTGTATAGACGTATAAAAAGATTAAACTCTCAACATTGTCGTCTTTTGGAAACCATTTTTCTTGTGTTACGGCTTCCAATTTTTTTAAAGCAGTTTTAAATTTTTCATGATGTCTTATAAAAAATAAAGCTTCAAGTAAATATTGATTTCCTCTTAAAAAAAAGACAGGATTTAACTTCATCATTTCAACATTCTCATAAAATAAATTCACCCATTTTTTTGAATATTTATAGCAAGACAAAAAATCTTGCACCAAAAAACTGTACCATAAGTAAGATTGATACAACCAGAGTTTTTCACGAAATCCTAAATCTTTGATATCATATTTTGGCAATCTCGCATTAAAATATTTTGTTACTCGCTTATATTCTATATCATTTTTTACATAACCTGTTTTTAAGAACAAACCATAAAGCTGCAATGATAAATTAGAGAGCTTACTGGCTAAAATGTTTTGAGCATTAAGTTCTTTAGCTTGGATGGTTAACTCGTCTGCTCGATTGCTAATACTTCGTGTTATGTATTGCGATTCAATAATTTTTTCAAGTTCTAAAATCTCATAGGCAATATTCTTTTCTTCATAATTTAATGCTAAGGTTTTAGCCTTATCAAGAATTTTTAGACTTTGTTTATAAAGACCCTTATGGTACAATATAGTTGCAAAATCAAGTTGTTCACGAATTTGAACTCTTATATTTTGATGTAGTGGGTTAAGCCTTAAGCTAATTAAAATCTGCTTATATAAATGTGCTTTTAAATTTGAGAGTTGCTGTTTTTTTACAATGTCCTTTTTCAAAATCACTTGCTCATCGTAATCATCCATTTTGTCTAAAAGATTAAACAAGAGTAAAAATTTTGAATCTTCGTTTACACCTAAACGACCAACATAGAGCTTAAACTGTCGCTTCTCAGATTTAGAAAGCGATTTTACAAGCACAAATAAGTTATCTTTTTGCTCTTTAGTCATAGTGTAATTTATTCATTTAAACTATTGTTTATCAGAATGTTAAATAAATTTATATTTGCTTTGACATCGTAATTAAATGATAGCCAAATGTCACTTTGAATAATCCAAAATATAAATTCGTATTACAATACGAAAATATATTAAAAGAAATGTCGAATTCTCAAGTACAAATTTTTGATACGACCCTCAGAGATGGCGAACAAGTTCCTGGTTGCAAGCTAAATACTGAGCAAAAAGTAGTAATTGCAGAACAGTTGGATGCTTTAGGTGTGGATGTGATTGAAGCTGGTTTCCCTGTATCAAGTCCAGGTGATTTTAAATCAGTTGAAGAAATTTCAAAAACAGTTAAAAATGCAACTGTTTGCGGTTTAACTCGTTCTGTTGAAAATGATATAAAAGTTGCTGCTGAAGCATTGAAAAATGCAAACAAACCAAGAATACATACAGGAATTGGAACCTCTGATTCTCATATCATTCACAAATTTAGAACCAACAGAGAAGACATCATTCACCGTGCTTATGCTGCTGTAAAATATGCAAAGTCTTTTGTTGAAGATGTTGAATTTTATGCCGAAGATGCAGGACGAACTGATAACGATTACTTAGCTCGTGTTTGTGAAGCTGCTATAAAAGCTGGAGCAACAGTATTAAATATTCCAGATACCACAGGTTACTGCTTACCTCACGAATATGGAGCAAAAATTAAATATTTAAAAGACAATGTAAAAGGTATTGAGAAAGCCATTTTATCTTGCCATTGCCATAATGATTTAGGGTTGGCGACAGCAAATTCCATTGAAGGTGTTATAAATGGTGCTCGTCAAATAGAATGTACCATAAATGGTATTGGTGAACGTGCTGGAAATACTGCATTAGAAGAAGTTGTAATGATTTTAAAACAACATCCTTACTTGAATTTAGACACAAATATTCAAACCGAAATGCTATATGGCATAAGTCAATTAGTGTCTGATAGCATGGGAATTTATACACAACCAAACAAAGCTATAGTTGGTGCTAATGCATTCGCTCATAGCTCAGGCATACATCAAGATGGTGTGATTAAAAACCGTGAAACTTACGAGATTATTGATCCAAAAGCAGTTGGTGTTACGGATTCTGCCATTGTATTGACTGCCAGAAGTGGTCGTGCCGCTTTAGCGTATAGAGCCAAAAATGTTGGTTACGAATTAACAAAACTTCAATTAGATGAAGTGTACGCCAAGTTTTTAACCTTTGCAGACAAAAAGAAAGAAATCAATGACGACGACATTCATCAAATTATTGAAACCAGTAAGGTTTATCAACAAATAATTTCAGCGTAATGGGAAAGACTTTATTTGACAAAGTTTGGGACGCACATGTGGTTGATTCGGTCCAAAATGGACCGCAAATTTTATACATAGATAAACATTTAATACATGAAGTTACAAGTCCGCAAGCCTTTAACGAATTAGAAGCTCGCGGAATCCCTATTTTTAGACCCAATCAAATCGTTGCCACTGCAGACCACAATACACCAACCCTAAATCAGGATTTACCAATTAAGGATGCGTTGTCAAGAAAGCAGTTAGAGCAGTTATCTAAAAACTGTACTAAAAACGGAATTACACTTTACGAACTCGGTCATAAATACAATGGTATTGTACATGTTATGGCTCCTGAGTTAGGCATCACTCAACCAGGAATGACAATGGTTTGTGGCGATAGCCATACCTCAACACATGGTGCGTTTGGAACTATTGCCTTTGGCATTGGCACAAGCCAAGTGGCTCAAGTGTTTGCAAGTCAGTGTTTATTATTGACAAAGCCTAAAAGTTTAAGAGTAACGGTTAATGGCAACTTAAAGAATGGCGTCTTACCTAAAGATGTCATTCTTTATATCATTTCAAAACTTGGCACTAATTCTGGAACAGGATATTTCTGTGAATATGCAGGAGATGTCTTTGAAAACATGAGTATGGAAGGTCGTATGACGGTTTGTAATATGAGTATAGAAATGGGAGCACGAGGAGGCATGATTGCCCCAGACGAAACAACTTTCGAGTATGTAAAAGACCGAGAATTTGCACCGAAAGGAGAAGCATTTGACAAAAAAGTAGCTTATTGGAAAACGCTACCAACTGATGCAGATGCTGTGTTCGATAAAGAATATGTCTTCGATGCTGAAGATATTGAACCTATGGTAACTTATGGCACCAATCCAGGCATGGGAATAAAAATTTCTGAAACTATCCCAGTTGACGATAATGCTTCCTTTAAAAAATCATTGGAATACATGAATTTTGAAGCTGGTGAATCTTTAATCAACAAACCTATCAATTATGTGTTTATAGGCAGTTGCACCAATTCAAGAATAGAAGATTTTAGAGTCGCTGCTAGCTTTATAAAAGGAAAGCAAAAAGCCGATAATGTAACGGCTTGGTTAGTTCCTGGAAGTAAACAAGTAGAAGCTCAAATTATTGAAGAAGGCCTAAAAGCTATTTTTGAAGATGCTGGATTTGAATTACGTCAACCTGGTTGTTCGGCTTGTTTAGCCATGAACGATGACAAAATTCCTCAAGGCGAATATTGTGTATCCACATCAAACAGAAACTTTGAAGGGAGACAAGGACAAGGTTCAAGGACCATATTAGCAAGTCCTTTAGTGGCTGCTGCTACAGCAGTGGCTGGGAAAATTGTAGACGTTACAAAAGATATAGAAACTTTAGAAACAGTGTCACACTGAGCGCAGTCGAAGTGTGAGATATAAATAAAAAATAAACATTAATAAAAAAGATTCCTGCCTTCGCAGGAAGTATTATGGAAAAATTCACAACACTGACATCGAGAGCTATTCCATTAGCCATTGAAAATGTAGATACAGACCAAATTATTCCTGCACGCTTTTTAAAAGCAACAGACAAGCAAGGATTTGGAGATAATGTATTTAGAGATTGGCGATTTCATAAAAATGGAGATATCAACTCTGACTTTAGCTTGAACAACCCTAAGTACTCTGGAAGCATTTTAGTTGCTGGAGATAATTTTGGTTGTGGCTCCAGTCGTGAACACGCAGCTTGGGCTTTGGTTGGCTACGGTTTTAAAGTGATTGTCTCCAGCTTTTTCGCCGATATTTTTAAAGGCAATGCCCTAAACAATGGCTTATTGCCTGTTCAGGTGTCTGAAGGTTTTTTAAAATTACTTTTAAAAACTGTTGAAGCACAACCAGAAACAAACCTTGAAGTCAACTTAGAAAATCAAACAATTTCTATTTCAAATTCTGACATATCAGAATCGTTTGAAATTGATCCTTATAAAAAAACCTGCATGATAAATGGTTATGATGACATCGATTATTTATTGAGTAAAAAAGAACACATTGAAGCTTTTGAAATGTCGCGTTAGCGATTGCAGTGACATCCTTTTTGTTGTCAGTTCGAGTTTGCAAAGCAAGTATCGAAAACAAACAAAAAGATAAAACGGAAAGCGCGACCTTAAGTGCAAACGAAAGGTAACGCCAAAAAAAAGAACAAAAACATTAAATAATAGAAAGTAGGATGAGATTCCTGCTTTCGCAGGAAATACTATGAAACTTAACATTGCTGTTTTACCAGGAGATGGTATTGGACCAGAAGTAACAGAACAAGCTATAAAAGCACTGAAAGCCATCGCCATGGAATTTGACCATACCTTTACCTTTACCTATGCACCAGTTGGAGCTACTGCTATAGACGAGACTGGAAACCCTTTGCCAGAAAAAACACTAAAGGTTTGCGAAACTACTGATGCCATTTTATTTGGTGCTATTGGTGATCCGAAATACGATAATGACCCTTCGGCAAAAGTGAGACCAGAACAAGGTCTTTTAAAGTTGCGTAAATCATTGGGTTTATTTGCTAATATTCGCCCTGTTAAGGCTTACGACGCTTTATTAGAAAAGTCGCCTTTAAAGCGAAACATCATCAAAGGCACAGATATTAGTATATACAGAGAGCTGACAGGAGGTATTTATTTTGGGGAAAAATATTTGAGCGAAGATGGACACACAGCTTCAGATTTGTGCGAATATTCCCGTGAAGAGATAGAGCGTATTGCCCATTTGGCCTTTAAAGCTGCACAAAACAGAAATCACAAGGTAACCTTAGTGGATAAAGCCAATGTATTGGAAAGTTCTCGCTTATGGCGAAAAGTAGTAACTGAGGTTGCGGCGAACTATAAAGATGTAGAATTAGATTTCTTGTTTGTTGATAATGCTGCGATGCAAATGATTTTAAATCCTAAGCAGTTTGATGTAATATTAACCGAGAATATGTTTGGCGATATTATTAGTGACGAAGCTAGTGTTATTGGAGGCTCTATTGGTTTATTGGCTTCTGCATCTGTTGGAGATAAATACGCTATGTTTGAGCCAATTCATGGTTCATATCCTCAGGCGAAAGGCAAAGGTATTGCCAACCCAATAGCTTCTATTTTATCCTCTGCCATGTTGCTTGAACATTTTGAATTGAATGCTGAAGCTTTATTGATAAGAAATGCTGTTGAAAAGTCCCTGAAATTACATATATCCACACCTGATATTAATACAAAGTACGATAATGTGACCACAAGTAAAGTAGGCGATTTTGTTGAAGACTATATCTCAAACCCTAAAGATACCAACCTTAACTTTAAGAACATACATTTAGGACAATCCACGATTATTTAAAAGTAAGTTGATGGTTAATTGAAATTAAATTTGTTGGATTTAGAGCGCACTTTTAGGAGTGCGCTTTTTTTTGGTGTTATGATATCTAACGTTTTAATGTTTTATATCAGACGTTAAGCGAAGGTTGTCTAATTTTTTTGAAAAATCAAATAGGATAATCTTTGATTGTTTAAAAGTAAATGGATGGTAATTAAGTATACATTTAAACTGATTTTAAAGAGCATTCTTAAGAATTTGAAATAATTATTTGTGATATTTTTTTATTAAAACACTGCAAAGCTTAGTTGTAAATTCAATATTTTACATCATATAAATAATTTAAGTATCTTTAAACAAACACCAACCATCATGCAAAAAAGAGACTTTTTAAAAAAAATATCACTTGCTACATTAGCAACACCTTTGTATGCAAGTATGCTTAATTCCTGTTTAGAGGAAGTTGCAAAAACACCAGCAAAAGAACTTTCGTCCAATGAAGATTTTTGGTTAAAAGTTAGAGGCGACTATAAACTAAAACCAGACTATATTAATTTAGAAAGTGGCTATTACAACATTATACCAACACCAACTTTAGAGGCACTTCATGAGCATATTAATAGAGTAAACTATCAAGGTTCTTATTATATGCGAACTGAACAATGGGACAATAAAAAACGAATGGCCGAAAAGCTTGCGAATGTGCTAGGTAGTACCGCTAAAAATGTGATTATTACAAGAAATACAACTGAATCACTGGATATGGTTATAAAAGGCATGGACTGGAAAGAAGGCGATGAAGCAGTGTATGCAGATCAAGATTATGGTGCTATGAAGATAATGTTTGAACAAGTTGCAAGACGATTTGGTATGGTAAACAAAGTTGTTTCTGTTCCTAATCATCCTAAATCTGATGAAGAAATAGTTGAACTGTATGAAAAAGCAATCACACCAAAAACCAAGTTGCTTATGGTGTGCCACATGATTAATATCACAGGGCATATTTTACCTATTAAAAAGATTTGTCAGATGGCTCATAGTAAAGGCGTACAAGTTATGGTTGATGGTGCACATTGTGTTGGACATTTTAATTTTAACATTGAAGATTTAGAATGCGACTACTATGGCTCTAGCTTGCATAAATGGATGGCTGTGCCTTTGGGAACAGGAATGCTTTACGTAAAGGATGAGCATATAGATACGTTGTGGCCAATTTTTGCTGATCATAATAATGAACCTGGAAATATTGTTAAGCTTAACCATACAGGAACTCATCCTGTTTATCACGATTTAAGTATTGAAAATGCTATTGACTATTACAATATTCTAGGTGCTGAGCGCAAAGAAGAACGGTTGCGATATTTGCAAGAGTATTGGACGTCAAAAGTTCGAGGTTACAAAGATATAGTTATTAATACTCCTGAAGATTCTCACAGAGCTTGTGGTATTGCTAACGTTGGTATTGCAAGTATGAAACCATCAGAATTGGCAAACCGACTCATGGATGAATATAAAATATTTACTGTAGCTATTGATTATGCCAATGTAAGAGGCTGCAGAATTACACCAAATGTATTTACTACAACAGATGAATTGGATGTGTTTGTTAATGCGTTAAAAGAAATGGCTTCATAATTATTACCACTCATTAATTCGGTTAGAATCAAGCTTTATAAATATGAATAAGAGTATGGTAAAGCCCCAAAGACCTGAGCCACCAGCACTAAAAAAAGGTAAGGGGATTCCTATGGTTGGAATTAAGCCCATAACCATTCCAACATTTATCATAAAGTGTAGAAATAAGATAGAAGCAACGCTATAACCGTATATGCGACTAAATTGTGATTTTTGCAATTCGGCAAGATGCAGAATTCTAATAAGAAGAAGTACAAATAAAACAACCACTAAACTACTACCTAAAAAACCCCATTCTTCTCCAACAGTACTAAAAATATAATCTGTGTCTTGCTCAGGAACAAATTTTCCAATAGTACGAGTACCTTCCATAAACCCTTTACCTGTAAGACCTCCCGAACTTATCGCTTTTTCAGATTCATGCAAATTGTATAAAATAGTACGTTTCATTTGCTCTAATTTTTCAGGATCTTTTTCTAATCGTAACCAAAGACTTATTCTATCTTGCTGGTGTGGTTGCAAGACACTGCTATAAAAAAATTGGATTCCGAAACTAAATGCTATACAAATAAGTGAGATGAAAATTGGGTTTAAAATTGTTCCTTTCTTCTTTTTTAAAAAAAAGTGATGTAAAAAGATTAGAATAGTCACAATAATTGCTGTTGGTAGTACTGAAAACTTTAGCGAGAGTACTGAAAGTATAACAATACTTAGCACTAATAATAAGTAAATCTGCGGAATACCTTCGCGATAAAACACAAAAAAGAAAGCTGCATAAACAATAGTACTACCAGCATCATTTTGTAATAAAATTAAAAACGCAGGAACAAAAATTAATAGCGCTGTTTTTAATTGATCTTTTATAGTTTTTATATTGGTTTGAAGATCACTTATGTATTTAGCAACTGCCAAAGCTGTAGCAAATTTAGCAAACTCACTTGGTTGTAATGTGAAACCTCCAATATTATACCAAGAGGTGGCACCATTTATTGTTTTACCAAAAATAAAAACACCTATTAATGATAGTATTGAAACTAAATAAATGATACTTGCAAAACGTTCATAAAACTTGGCTTCAATGCTCAAAACAAGAATGATTAATACAAATGTAAATAAGATAAAAACCAACTGTTTTCCATAACGTTGATCAATATCAAAATAGGAGGTAATCTCTCCCGAAGATGAAGCAGAAATAATATTGAGCCATCCAAAGCCAACTAACAACAGGAAAAGTATAATAGTTATCCAATCGAATTTAAAACTTCGATTTCTGTTTAAACTCATTTTAAAATAGTTTGTGATTGGTTAACTTCTAGCTTCTTTAAACGCTCATATTCCTCAACAAGCATTATTTTAGAGTTTGCATTTATCCCAAAAGGCTTTCCTGAGAATGGTTTGTCGTATTCATGCTCCAAAGTACGTTCCATAACCCATTGTTCTAAGTCGGTTCTTGTAATTGAGCCTTTAATGTATTTTTCAATCATTAAACTGGCGATACGTCCTGCGAAACGTGCTCCGAAATAACCATTTTCAACCAAAACAGCAATGGCAATTTTTGGATTATCTTTTGGTGCAAAAGCAATAAAGATAGAGTGGTCTGTAAGCTGAGTTCTTACACCATCAATTTTTGTGAAATTTTCGGCTGTACCAGTTTTTCCACAGATTTCTATTCCAGGTACTTGTAAAAAATGTGCTGTTCCTTTGTTATAAACATCAAATAAACCTTCAATTACTGGCTCAAAATGTCGTTTGTCAATTGTAGTTTGGTGTTTAGTTGTATATGCTGTATCAATTGTTTTTCCTTCAATAGATTTTATAATATGTGGTGTGTAATAAAAACCTCTGTTTGCAATAGCAGCTGTCATATTTGCAAGCTGAATTGGAGTGACTAAAACTTCGCCTTGACCAATGGCATTTGATAAGGTTGTGGTTGCTTGCCATCTAAAATCTGGATACCATTTATCATAATATGCTCCATCTGGAATATTCCCTTTTTTACCTATGGTGAGATCGTAACCTAAATAATCACCAAGACCAAAACTTTTTATATGACTGCTCCAAACATCCATAGCGTGAGATGCATCATCGTATTTTTCAATGGTTTTTCTATAAGCAGTTGCAAAATAAGCATTGCAGGATTGGGCAATACCTGAGTTTAAATTTCTTACACCACCTCCACAGTGGCATGCCATTTTGCGTCCATTTCGTCCATAAACATAGCCATGATGACAAGTTACTGTTGTATTTACATCTAATACACCTTCCTGTAAAGCAGTCAATGCAACTAATGATTTAAAAGGTGAACCAGGCTCATGCATACGCAATAAACCTTTGTCAATTAAAGGTAAGTGAATAGAGTCATTATGAAGCTTTGTGTAGTTTTTAGAACGTTCTCTGCCAACCAATAAATTCGGATTGTATGAAGGCGCAGAAACCAAACTTAATATTTCGCCAGTACTTGGCTCAATAGCCACAATGCCTCCAACTTTATTTTGCATCAAAAGCTCGCCATAAGCCTGTAATTGTGCGTCAATAGAAACTGTAACGTCATGGCCAGCAATTGGTATGGTGTCAAATATCCCATCTTTGTAAGGGCCAATATCTCTATTAAATCTATCTTTTTGTATGAATTTCACACCTTTGACGCCTCTTAAATCTTTTTCATAAGAAGTTTCAATGCCTTGTTTCCCAATAAGGTCTCCCATTTGGTAGTAGGAATCAGCAGCTATTTCACTTTGGTTGGCTTCAGCAATAAAACCTAAAACGTTGGCTCCAATGGTTGTTTGATAGTCTCTTAGTGAACGTTTTTGAATATAAAACCCTTTATACTTTCGCATTTTTTCTTGAAGCGCAGCGTAGTCAGCTTTTGATAATTGCGGCACAAAAGGAGAAGGTAATCTTGGTGAGTAAGTATAAGCTCTTTGAAACTTGGTTTTAAAATCTTCTTTAGTGATTTTTAATAACGAACAAAACTCCAAAGTATCTAAGGGTTCAACCTCTCTTGGTATAATCATTACATCATACGATGGTTGATTGGCCACCAGCAGCTCACCATTTCTATCGTACACATAACCTCGTTTTGGATAATCAAATACTTTTCGGATTGCATTATCTTCATAGAGACTGTAGGTTTTACTATTATAGACTTGTAGATAGAACAATCTTCCTATAAATGTAAAACCAACCAATATAATGATTGAAAAAAGTAATAGTTTTCTCATTTTCTTCTACTACTAAATAAAACAGTTATTAAAAGGCAAAGTAATATGGTAAAGATACCTGAGAATAACGTTTTTGTCAAGATTAAAAGTATTTTTGATGTGTTAAAAATTTCTAGGCTAAAAAGCAGCAAATGATGAATCAGTGTTATAATTGCAAAATAACTAAGGCGTTGACCAAATTCCATACTACTGAATTTGATGGTTTGATGCTCATAAATCATTCCAAACGAAAACTTCAATATTAAAGGGCGAACATAGGCAATGGTTACACATGCAGCTGCGTGAACGCCTCCTGAATCCAAAAACAGATCTACACTCAAACCCAATAAAAAGCTCAGAAAAATAAATAACATCCTATTGTTTTTAACGGGAAATAGAATGATAAATAAAATATAGATATAAGGGTTTATATGACCTAAAAAATTAATATTGTTAAGCACCAAAGATTGTACGAGAACAAGTACTATAAAACGAACAATATTTGTGGTTACAACACTATTCATTTAAATTATTCAGTTTAGAAATTTCAGTAGCATCTCTGTTTTTTATGATGTAAACATGACCAATACTTGTCATATCATTAAAAAGAGAAACTTCTACATTGTAGTAATTTTCAGTTTGATCTAGCTTAAAAGACTCAACAGAACCGATTGGAATCCCTTTAGGGAAAATGGTTGATAATCCTCCAGTAATTACAGAATCTCCCACTTTTATTGGTGCTTGTTTAGGAATGTCAATGAGTTGAACAATTTGTGGTGAAACTCCATTCCATCTCAGAGAACCAAAGTGATCTGAGTTTTTTAGTTGAGCATTAACCCTTGAGGTTGAATTTAATATTGATAAAACTCTAGCGTATTTATTAGAGGTGTTATCTATAATACCAACAATACCTTTAGATGTTATAACGCCAAAATCTTCTTCAATGCTATCGCGTTTGCCTTTATTGATGGTTAAATAATTATTGGTTGCAGAATAGCTATTCTTATAAACTTGGGCAGCTATGAGCTTAAATTGATTGTTCAATGATGAATCTAAGCTAAAGTTTTCTTTCAATTCATTCTTTTCGTTAAAAAGTATAGATTTTAATCTGTTGTTTTCTTCAAGAAGTTTCTGATTTTCTTCTTTTAAGTTGAAGTATTGATTGATATTATTTACAGACTCGTAAATGCCTCCAGTTAAAAAATTTGCCGAATTAATAAACTTACTTCTATGATAAGAATGCGATTGAATTGTAAAAAATAAAGACAAACAAAAAAGCAACAAAAACAAAAGAAAAGATTTGTTTCTGATTAAAAAATTAATGATTTGTTGCATTACTTAAGGTCTTGCTATTTTATCAGTACACTTTTATATTTTGGAAGGTTTTTAAGTACAATTCCAGTACCTCTTACTACAGCTCTTAAAGGATCTTCGGCTATATAAACAGGTAAATCTGTTTTTTGTGATAAACGTTTGTCCAGACCTCGAAGCATCGATCCTCCACCAGCTAAATAAATTCCGGTGTTGTATATGTCTGCAGCTAATTCTGGAGGTGTTTGAGATAAAGTTTCCATAACAGAATCTTCTATTCTTAAAATGGATTTGTCCAGTGCTTTGGCAATTTCTCTGTAAGAAATATTAACCTGTTTTGGTTTTCCAGTTAAAAGGTCACGACCTTGAACACTCATATCTTCTGGTGGTAAATCTAAATCTTCAGTAGCTGCTCCAATCTGTATTTTAATTTTTTCAGCAGTTCTATCACCAACATAAAGGTTGTGTTGGGTTCGCATGTAGTAAATAATATCGTTGGTAAACACATCACCAGCAACTTTAACCGATTTATCGCAGACAATACCACCAAGAGCAATTACTGCAATTTCGGTTGTACCACCACCAATGTCAACAATCATGTTTCCTTTTGGTTGCATAATATCTACACCAATACCAATAGCTGCAGCCATTGGCTCATGTATTAAATACACTTCTTTACCATTAACACGTTCACATGATTCTTTTACAGCACGCATTTCAACTTCGGTAATTCCTGAAGGAATACAAACCACCATACGTAGCGCAGGAGCAAACATTTTTTTCTTTAGAGCAGGAATATTTTTAATGAACATGCTTATCATTTGCTCAGACGCATCAAAGTCTGCAATAACTCCATCTTTTAAAGGACGAATTGTTTTGATGTTTTCATGTGTTTTTCCTTGCATTAAGTTGGCTTCTTTACCAACAGCAATTATTTTGCCTGAAATTCTATCTCTTGCTACTATTGATGGACTGTCAACAACTACTTTGTCGTTGTGAATAATAAGTGTGTTTGCTGTTCCTAAATCTATTGCAATTTCTTCGGTTAAGAAATCAAAAAATCCCATGTG